>CAYTIT010000198.1:0-2915 GCA_964437975.1 uncultured bacterium | reverse complement strand
CTGATCAAGCTCACCGCCCATCTTTCGGGCATGGATCTTTCAACACGTTCGCCAGCGCCAAGGGGATTTTCTCCTGTTAGACCCATCAACGAGCAGATTTCTACCCTTGGCGGAATCTCTGTCTGCTCTCATGGATGTGTTTTCCATGGTGAGCATGAGGACATGTTTTTCAAAATGCTTGAGCTTGAAGAAGCGCCCCCTGCTTGGGATTTGCGAGCCAATCTAGAGCTTATTGGAGGTGCGCGGTCTGATGAGTACCGCATACAAACCCCCTTCTTTCTCCATTACGGTGTCTATTATCCAAAACAACTCCCCGTGAACGCAAAAATCGCTGCCAAAGACCAATTTGTGCGCGGTCAAATGGGAACATTAGCCTTCCTGCGCAAAACCCCAGAAATGCTTAAAGAAAGAGAGCAGTACGGCGAAGCGATGAGGCGTTTCGAGCGAGGGGGAAAATACCTCATCACCCGATTGAATCTTGGCATTTGGGGAAGGAAAGAGCGGTTCGAAGAGGCGGTTCAGGGGGTCATTTCCCTTTACAAGAGCAACGGACTCTTCCTCCGGCATCCGCGCTTTATTCATCTAGACGATTTTGTGCGCTCAATGCCCATGGTATGGGGAGAAGACGATCTTTTCCGCTACATGAAACACAACCGCTCTTTCCAGACGACAATGACCGGAAAGGCAGCGCACTTTGCCCCCATTTTAGCTGATTTTGCAGGGGCCTCCCACAAAGGCATTCCCTTGGTTTCCCGGCGAGGCCAACTCAGTTTTTTCAATCACTTCGCGGGTGAAAAAGCACACACCTCGGTAATTGGCCCGACGGGAACAGGGAAAAGCGTTTTCCTTAACGAACTTTTTTTCCATCAAAGGGCTAAAGGCGCTCAGGTCTTTGTCATTGACAAAGGAGGGTCTTTCCAAAACCTGTGCGATTTGCTTGGAGGACAATACATCGATGTCCGGCCCGATCAATCGCTGCATCTGAATCCTTTTTCTTTCATGCCAGATGATCGCCATAGTGCTGAGGCCATCGAGATGTCGGAAACTTTGCAAAGCATTGTCCGCACCATCTACAAGCCCAAAGGAGAGCTTTCCGATGGAGAAAAGATTTTTCTCGATAATGCGACCCAAGCAGCTTTCATGCGGAAGGGAAACCAAGCAAGGATAGACGATATTTTCGACTACATAAACAAGGATTTAGAACTCGAAACAGACATTAACAAGTCGGTCAAAGAGAAAATGCTAGGGCAATTCGCAAAATATTCAACTAGGGGGTCTGCAGCAAAATGGCTCTATGGGGAGCATCAAATTGATCTCGAAAAAGATTTTGTCATCATCGAAACAAATCAAATGGATGGGTTTGGAGAATTTAAGAATGTCATCTTACAGTCATTTTTTCTGAGAGTTCAACAAGAGATCTACCAAGGCGATCGAAGTCGAGAAAAAACCCTTGCCGTCGACGAATGTCATAACCAGATCAATTCAGGCGATCAATGGGCTGAAATATTCGCAAAACTAACAAGGGAACTTAGGAAATTCAAGGCCGCTCTCATATTAGCAACCCAAGTCATTGGAGATTTCAAAAACCACCCCAACGCTGCTGAAGCTTTTTTTAACTGCGAATGGCTCGTCAATTTAGGTGATGGAGGGGGGACTGTCGATACTCTCAAGGAAGGGGAATTTTTAGAGCTGGCCGAATACGAAAAAGAGATTTTTAAAGGGTTGACAAAGTCGGAAAGTTTTAGCGAGGTAGCGATTCGATCTGCATCGCAAAAGCTCACTACCTCTTACCGCTTTCGGCTCGATCCCTTCTCGCTAAAACTCTTTTCGACCAAAGGAAACGACTATGAGCGATTTAAATTCCTCAATAGGGAAGGGTACACCATCGAATCAACTGTCGACTGGCTTATTAGGCTGGAAAAAGAATTTAAAGCCTTTGATAAGCAAGATCCTATTCCGATGCCTGTCAAAGACCATCTTACTCAGCTTCTTCACCAAAAAAAAGAAACCCACATCCTCAAACAACGCACAAAGGACAGCTAATGTTTTTCCTACTCTCTCTCCTTTTGCCCCTTTCTCTTTTTTCCAAAGATTTCGGGGTCTGTGGCAGCACCCTTCCTGTAAGAGAGGAGAATTTAAGGGAAGTGATGGCAAAAAGAGCCTCTAAGCTTCCCCAAAGCATTCAAAAAATTTTGAAAGATAAAGCAAAACACCCTCGTTCCATCTCGTTGAAAGAAGCGACAAAAGAGAGGCGATTTAGTTATGTCCCAAGGTGTGTTGCACCTGAGACAATCAAAGACCTGGATGGGGAGGTCATTATTGAAAAAGGGGCAAGCGTCAACCCTCTCGACACCCTTGTGCCTCCTACGGGCCTTCTCTTTTTCGATGGAGACAACCCCCTTCATATAGCCTGGGCGAAAGAGCAAAAAGGCTCTTTTGATTGGGTTTTGACAAAGGGAAATCCCCTTGAGATCGAAGAGAAAGAAAACCGGCTTGTTTATTTCGATCAAGGGGGAAAACTCGTCCTTGAATTCGGCATCGAAGCGATCCCAGCAAAAATCATTCCAACACAGGGAAAACTCTTGATCGAAGAGATTCCCCTCAAAAAAAAGGAACTTTCATGCCGGTAAAACCTCTCTCTATTAGGTCGCGCTTGTGGCTAGTTTTTTGTCTTTCTTCGCTTTTTCTAATGGGAACAGCCCTGTTTGCAAGTCTGACTCAACTCGTTCCCTGTCTTTTATGCAATTGCCAAAGGGGATGTTTGTGGGGAGCTGCATTTTTCGGCTGTTTTAGTTTGCTATTTTCCAATCGCAAACGCTCTTTTGCCCTATTCCTTACTCTGCTGAAAATCTCTCTTTTTTCTCTCTTTTGCTTTGCAATCTTCCATGCGCTCACCCATATGGGAAAGGTTCCCG
>CAYTIT010000197.1:0-2928 GCA_964437975.1 uncultured bacterium | reverse complement strand
TCCAAGGCAACAATGTCCAAGGCAACAATGTCCAAGGCAATAATGTCCAAGGCAACAATGTTGAAATAGTTAATAATGTTGGAATCAATAACATCATGGTTGTTGATGAGCCTCCTCCACCGAATAATTTTCACTACTTTGACAAAGGTTCTGTCATTGTTTCTGCTTCCTATACTGCTAAAGTTAAAGACAAAAGGACAGGGAGAAATAAATATGCAAGGATAAATCAATGCTTTTCTATATCATTATTAAACAAAAAACAACTACATATTACTGATTTGCGAACAGATGAAAAAATTGTTTTTAATTTAACGGAAAACGGAGGGCTAAATACCTACTTTCACACAGCTGCGGGAATCACGGGCAACGAAATCGAGGTCACAGATACAGATAGACCTACAGGGGATAATCGATGGGATGCTGCTTTCGCTGCTGCTCAAACCTATCAACCTCAACAAAAACAGTTGAACACAGATGAAGTTGTTTTGCGTAATAGAAAATGGGCTCTTCTAAAAAAGTTGGTGTTAGGGTTTGAAGTGAAAAACAAACCTTTTCCAAAAGTAAACGGGTGCTTTTTTTATTTGGAAAATGTCAACGGGCAATCGGTACTTAAATTAACCGTTGATGCCAAAGCCTCCTTTCAAGAGAACAAATTCCCTAAAAATGAATCAAAAGCCAGTTTTAGTTTCAAGTTTAACTCCATCCAGACAGATGTAAAAGAAATTCATTACGATAACAACAAGCAACCGGATCTCAGGCTTTTAGAGATTTTCGACCCAGTTATTGACGGACTTTTACAGGAGGCTTTTGAGGCAAGCACAAAATTTTCTTACTGTCAAATGCGCAAAGCAGTTTGTATTGCGGTTGTCTTGGAATGTATTGAGTTGGCTGATGCTAATTGGCTTTTAATTGAAGCAGCAAATCAGCTAAAGAAGCATATGCATGCTAGCACTTCAATTAGACTACTTGACCCCAAGTCCTTAGAGGTAGGGGCTGCGGTCGATGGTGGAGGCCTATCAAGGAGCTTTTTTTGGATGCTTATAAACGCCGTGATTCAACCTAATTCACCCTACTTCCAACAAGAAAAAGATGGGTATCGGCCCCTTCAAAAAGAAAAAACAGCTTCTCAACACGACGAGAATTTTTTTAAAGCTTTTGGGGTTATTTGGGCTTATTTCTACTGGCGCAATAAGGTAAGTGCTCTTAAGAACCAGGGTAGGCATCTAACTGTTGGATATTATTTTCCCGCATCATTTTTCGAGGTTTTTCGCTTATCTTGGGACAACCCCAACGTGCTCTATTCGGGCGAATATCAACGAAAACTTTTCCCGCCAAACAAGAGCAGGCAACTCCTTTATCAAGTGAACAGCAAAGATAAAAAGAAATCGTCTGAGATGATTCACAGCATTACCAATAACCAAGTGTATCTTGGATGTGAGGAGGAGGAATCCGAATATGATTTGAAAAAGATGTCGCTTTGGTTTACCAAGACCAAAAATAACGATCACCCTTTACATTGCTTGAGTGCTCGTGAGGATGCCTCTCTACATGACTATTTTGTCTTAAGATTTTGTCTAGACGAAGATGAGAAAAAACAAGAGAAGGAAAAAGCTTCTCCGGACGAGCTCTTGTTTACTATAAACACTCTTATGAGCTTTAACCTTCAAGATATTCAACTTAGAGGAAATGAATCCAATGTTATCAAAGATTGCATTAAGGGTTATCCCGCGCATCACCTTGATCAAAGCTATAGTGCTCAACTAGATTGGCAGCTACGAACATATCAACGTATGCTTTCCAATAAGCAAACAGAACTTACTCAACAACAATACGAAGATATACGTATTTTCATTAATAATGCTTTACTTTTTGTTGAAAGAGAATGCAAAAAGGAAAGTAAGAATGATGCAGTGAACATCAAAAAATATATCATTTATTGTTTGGAGAATAAGGGATCGCAGCGTGACAGAGATGCTCTGAGAGGAAGCATGCTTAAAGTATTTAATCAACGCCGCAATCGAGAGAGCCAATTAAACGAAATTAGAAAAATCATAAGTGATAAGATTGTTGATACAAGTAGTAGTGCTCTAGACATCCAAAAGGCAAAAAGTACGCTGTCCTTAATTAAACAAGGAATAGATTCATTAGGTTACATGTCCAATGACGATTGGGTAAAAGTCGATGCAACAGCTTTCATGAAGGGTGTTCAAGGCGAGCGCTTAACAGGGGAACAGCTTTCTCAACTTATAAAAATCGATCCAAAGGTTAAGGAAGACTTTGCTGGGTTGGATCCTCAAGGGCTTCTAAGGAAAAAACATCGATTTCTAGTACGATGGCTGCAGGGGAAAGGTCCGGGGGGAAAACCCACAGAGCAAGAAATCCAGAATTTCCTCTTGTATTGTACGGGAACAGATACAGCTTCTTTAACGACCACCATAACTATGGCAGCACTATCATCTGAGGCGGGTGGCCAAATTGCGAGCCATACCTGCTTTAATAAGATTAATGTAAAAGTCGATTACGATAATCTCATAGAACGGGATGATACCGAGGAAGGCTTTATTAATTCATTAAAAGGGACGATCAAAACAAGAAATGTCTATAATATCTCCTAAGGATATTTTTTGAGTTTTTAGGAGGTGGCGGGAAAACTGCGCTCTTAAAAGATGGTTAGACCGATCAAGGATCGGGTTGTTGCCTTTGCCATCATCGCCCCCTTTTTTTTGCCGGCGTCATTGCTAATAAAAAATGTGTAGGCTGGTGTTGGCACAATTCCCGATTCTTGAATCACGCTCGGTAGAGTAAGAGAAGTTGTGGCGTCTTGCGCCTAGATCCAAACCTGCCTCGCTGCTTTAATCGTGCAGTGTGTTAACCCTTTAGGTGGTTAGGATCACTCTTTCTTCGATTGAAGCTTTTTTTGCCACGAAG
>CAYTIT010000196.1:0-2947 GCA_964437975.1 uncultured bacterium | reverse complement strand
CATCTTCAACAACTTCCATTTAATTAACCTTTTATTTTGTTAAAATTTAAATAAAAAAACATTTATAATGAATATAGAAGTCAAAGAGAGAAAAGTCTCTTGTTCGTTTATACCAAGAAGGGGGAAAATCATGGTAAGTCCAATTGAAGGAGTCTCAGCAACAGTACCAAGCACATGGAACAACCAAGCTTGGGAACAAATGGAGTATGGTAGTGCAATGCAATATGGTCAACAAACACAAAGCTCACATTCTCAAACAGTCCAGGAAAATAATGAGATTACAGAAAGTAGCGGAGTCCAAACAGAGTCTCCATAACACTTAGGATAAAATACTCCTGTTAAAAAAGAGTCCTCTAAAAGGGCTCTTTTTTTTTTATTCGGGTTTTTCCCTTTGCCATCACCTCTATATAGCGATGCTTAACTCAAGATCGGCCTATCTGGTTTAACAATAAAAAAACTTTTGTTAGGATGAAAATAAGTAAGGAGGATTTTTATGTCTGATGTATCTCCGATTTCTCCATCCATTCCTGCTCCATTGCAGCAGACTCAACAAGTGGCTCAGTCGATTCAGATAGAGGAAAGCCCACACCATTCACTCGCTGACTCTCTTGAAGAGCTAGGCCATCTCCCCACCCGTTTAGCGGCTTTAGGCAAACCTTTATGAGCAGTGGCGAGATTCCCGGAGTTGGTGGTGGAGGGCACACACCCAACGGCACGGGATTGCCCAATCAAATTCCGACAGGACTGGCCAAGGCGTATGGAGCAAACAACGCCCCAGGGATAAAAAAATGGTTTCAAACAATGTTTCCCTCTTTGAGTGGAAAAGAACTCGATCAAGCTGTTGGTCAATTCATGTTTATTCAAATGCAGTTTATGCAACATTTTATGAAACAACTTCAACAACAACAGAAACAAGCGCTTAAGCAGCTTAGAAAGAGTGAAGACGGCGATTAAATTGCGGTCAACAACTCAAAAAAAGAGAACTCTTTTATTTTTCTTTAACTGATTTTTTTACGGTCTACAAGAGCTTTTTTACGCAAGAAAGTAGGTCCTCAAGTGATTGGTATAGAAAATCAACCGTTTTTGGTACTATATCTCTCGGGATGGACCCACCGCGCTAGGCATTGTTTTTACTTCATCATGTTAGCGCAAGATAAGTGCAGCGAGGGCATGTTGGGCAACAGCAAAAAAGAGACCTTTACCTTTGAGTTAGCAGAAGAGATGCGTCTCGATAAAGCGTTAGTGCATCAATTTCCGGCAAGCTCGCGTACCTACTTGCAAATGTTAATTGACCAAAACTGCATGAGGGTCAACGGCAAGAGCGTCAAAAAAAGGACGCGCGTGCGCCAAGGCGATTGCGTTGAAGTAACGTGGCTTAAGCGACCTCTTCCTAGCTTAGAGCCCGAAGCCCTTCCGCTAGATATCTTGTTTGAGGACCGCGACCTTCTGTGTATCAATAAACCTGCGGGGCTGGTTGTTCACCCTGCGCCTGGCCATGAGAAGCACACCTTTGTTAACGCCCTTTTGCACCATGTCACGACATTGCCCTGCGCAGAAGGGGATCTGCGCCCTGGCATTGTCCATCGACTCGATAAAGAAACTTCGGGTGTACTCATTGCAGCTAAAACGAGTGTAGCGCAGCGCCGCTTAGTCGAACTGTTTAGCAAGCGGCAAGTAGAAAAAGAGTATCTTGCGATTTGTCTCGGCTCGCCAGGTGAAACGGTGGTTGAAACTTTCATAGGGCGCGACCACAAGCATCGACAAAAGATGGGGGTGTATGAGGATAGAGGCAAAAAGGCTGTGACGGAAATCGCCACGTTGCTTCCTGGCCATCAAACATCTTTTGTGCGCGCGCATCCGATCACAGGAAGAACGCACCAAATCCGCGTCCATTTGCGCCATTTAGGGTGCCCGATTCTCGGCGACAATGTCTATGGCGCGGCCAAGCTCAATGAGAAATGGCAGGTGCCAAGGCACATGTTGCATGCACATCGTCTTGCCTTGCCGCATCCAATATCAGGGAGCAAGCTCGAAATCGAAGCGCCGTTGGCCGACGATTTTCGCCATTACTTAGAGCAGTTTTTTGATAGCGCAGCGCTATCTTATGCAATGGATCGTGTTTCATCAAAGAGGGGGAAATGATGAAGAGAAAAGTTGTAAGTCCAGATATTCAAATCAAAAAAAAACAACAAGCGCAGCACAAGCAGTTGGAAAAAGATGTCAAGCAACAGCTACAAGAAGACATCCATGCCTACCCAAAAGCGACCTCTAAGATCAGGAAACACAAAGCTAAATAGGAGGGGGCTCCTAGATTTTTTCCAGGTGTACGATCGGTAGATTAAACAAATCTTGTTTTCTCTTTTTGCCTTCTAAACAAGGCGGGTCGCAAAGAAATAAGCCCTGAAAAAGGTTTCCCAGGAAAAATTTCTGTGCTTTCTAGCTTGGGCAACTCGCCTTGGAGTTGCCTTGCTGTTGCGCACTTTAACCCTTGCTCCTAGGGAAAACCCTCTTGGGGCTTATCTCATAACGACGCTATTATGACGAGAAATCTAACATGCGTACCAGTTGCGCGACTAGCGCTTTAACCTTTTCTTTTTTCTTTCAAGGCGATTGTACAACACACTGTAGACAAAAGCGGCGCCAAATAGGACGTAAGTAATGCGAATAATCCAGTAACGATAAAAGATGTATTCGATAATATTGATTTGATAGAGTCCTACAAAGCCCCAAATCAGCCCTCCCACAATCAGCAGGACGAGGGAAACATTACTTAATTTGCTTGACATAAATCGACTCCTTAAGCCATTGAGTTTCTATTTCCAGCGCTTGTGAATGGCTTTCCATCCTACACTCTGGTAGACAGCAGCGATACCAATTAAAACGTAAATCAAGCGATCTAACCAACTTCTGCCTACAAAATAACTCACTAAATTAAATTCAAAGAGGC
>CAYTIT010000195.1:0-2949 GCA_964437975.1 uncultured bacterium | reverse complement strand
AGGGGCCGGCAACAGGGTGTGTGGCACGGATTTTTCAGCCCCCGTGGGCTTGAACAGCGCCGAGCAGCGCACGGACATTGTCCACCGGCGTATCTGGCAAGATCCCATGGCCGAGATTGACAATGAACCCGGGATCGTCGGCCATCTGCTGTAAAAGCGCAGCGACACGATGCGCGATCGTCGACGGCGACGCATACAAAAGCTCTGGGTCAATATTGCCTTGCAAAGCCATGGCAGGCGACGCTTTTCTGCGCGCTGCTCGCAAACACGTCGCAGCGTCAACACCTAGCGCCTGCGGGCGCAATTTGATCATCGCATCTAAAAACAGCGATGAGCCACGACAAAAAAGGATCGTCGGAGTGGGGGCAACCGCGTTGATCAGCCGCTCGAGATAAGGCGCGGCAAAAAGGGCAAATTGCTCACTTGAAAGGACATCAGCGCGCGATTCGAATACTTGTAAGGCGTCAACCCCCGCTTCTTGTTGGAGCTTTAAATACAGAATCGTCGCTTGAGTGATCTGTTCTAAAAAAGTATGGAGCCCCTCTGGGTCAGTGTCTAGCCACCGTTTGATGTCCTTGCCAGTTAAAAAATAGGCGACAGTCAAAGGGCCACCACAAAAACCAATCAACGGCCTCTTTAGCCGCTTTTTTAACTTTTTGATCCCTTCAGCAACAAAGGCTAACTTCTTTTCAACTGACTGCACCTGTAGCAAGTCGATAGCGCGGCGGCATGTGATGAGTGGGGAGGTTACAGGCCCTCCGCGCTTTGGGAACCCCACCTCAATGCCAAGCGGCAACGCAACGTGTAGAATATCGGCAAAGAGAATCGCAGCGTCAACGCCGAGTTCATCGACAGGAAGACAGGTGACCTCTTCAATAAGGGTAGGCGAATAAAACATCTCTTCGAGCGTCTTCTGCTTGCGCAACGCTTGGTAAGAAGGGAGATAGCGCCCTGCTTGCCGCATGATCCACACGGGAGGACGCCTCGTTGTGTTGCGGCAGTGAAGGGCGGAAAGGAAAAGCGCCTCTGCCTGCTCCATGTTACGTAAACAACCTTGCGAGGATCGCGTCGACGGTAAAGCCAAACTCTTGCGCCACATCGCCTAGGGGCGCTGAACACCCAAAAGTGTCAATGCTGATCGAAATCCCCTCGCGGCCAATCCACCGACTCCATCCAAAGCTCGTCCCCGCTTCGATAGAAACCCGTTGGCCAAGATCACCGCCGACCACACTTGTGCGGTAAGCAGCTTCTTGCTCTTCAAAGTTTTCCCAGCAAGGCATTGAAACAACCCGCACATCCTTTCCCTGCTTTTCAAGCGCGCTGGCAACATCGAGAGCGAGGGTAAGTTCTGATCCCGTAGCAAATAACGTGAAATCGGGGGTTTTTTTCTCTTTCTTGACGATATACGCGCCGCGCGCGACCCCCTCTTCGGCAAGAGATTGAGTTTCTCCCAAAAGAGGTAAACTTTGCCGCGATAAGACTAAAAGCGATGGCCCCCGGTAACGCAATGCCGAGAGCCACGCCCCTTTGACCTCTTCAGAATCGGCCGGTCGAAAAACACGCAAGTTAGGCATCGCTCGCATCGCGGCAAGGTGTTCGACAGGTTGGTGGGTTGGGCCATCTTCGCCTAAAAAAACCGAATCATGCGTGAGCTGGTAAATGACGTGGTATTTTGACAAACTCGCTAACCGAATGGCATTGCGCATGTAATCGGAAAAGGTAAAAAACGTGCCGATATAAGGCAGGATCATCCCCGTTTGGTACATCCCCGACGCGATCGTCGCCATCCCAAATTCACGGATGCCAAATTTGATGTTTCTTCCGGAAAAGTCATCGGCTGTAATGAGTGAAAATTGCTTCATCATCGTGCAATCTGATGTCGAGAGATCAGCTGATCCTCCATAAAGAAAAGACAGGCGATTGCCGAGGACTTGGATCACTTCTTGCGACGCTTTTCGCCCTGCTACGGGGCTTGGAAATTCAATGTCATCGAGATGTTTTTTAAGGTCGGCCGGAACCTCTTGACGCTCCATCTCGCGAAAGGTAGCGGCTAAATCAGCGTGGGTTTCACTCCATGCCTGAAAGTGGTCGGTCCACTTTTTCTCGAGCTCGCGTTGTTTGGCGCATTTTGCAGAAAAAAAGTCTTTGACCGCTTGTGGGATATAAAATTCCTCTTCGGGCAAGCCAAGGTTTTCTTTTGTCGCTTTGACTTCATCTTCGCCAAGAGGCGAGCCGTGCACTTTAAAGGTCCCCGCCTTGTGAGGGGATCCTTTCCCAATCACTGTCCGACACGTGATAAAAATGGGGCGCTCTTGCTGCTTGTTTTCAATCGCGTTAAAGACCTGCTCAATCGAGTCAAAATCATTGCCGTCCATCGCGAAGGTATCAAACCCGTACGCGCGGTACCGCTCGGCGACATCTTCTGTTGACGACTGTTTGAGCATCCCATCGAGAGTGACCTGGTTCGCATCGTGAATCAAGATGAAGTTATTGAGCCGCACATGGCCGGCAAAGGCACTCGCTTCGTTGGAAACTCCCTCCATCAAGCACCCATCGCCGGCAACACAAAAAACTTTTCCATCGATGATTTGGTGTCCTTCTTTATTGAAACGGTCGCCTAGAATTTTTAATCCCAGCGCTTGCCCCACTGCATTGCCAACCCCTTGACCAAGTGGCCCTGTTGTTGACTCGACCCCAGGCGTTTCGCCATACTCGGGGTGACCTGGCGTTTTGGAATGAAGTTGGCGAAACCGCTTGATTTCATCGAGCGAAAGATCAAAGCCAGCTAAATGCAAACAAGAGTAAAGCCACATCGATCCATGCCCTGCAGAAAGGATAAGGCGATCGCGGTTGATCCACTGGGGGTTTTGGGGAAAGTGGCGTAAAACAACGCCATAAAGATAGGCGCCGAGCTCGGCACATCCCATAGGAAGGCCAGGGTGCCCTGAA
>CAYTIT010000194.1:0-2952 GCA_964437975.1 uncultured bacterium | reverse complement strand
CACTTCGTGAGGGTACGCGCCAAGTTCCCATCTATATATAGGCGAACCTTGTAGCCATCTGGCGAAAGCTCACAATTCGAGAGGAAAAAATCGAGCAATATAGGGTCTGCCTCGTGTAGAGGATATCTTCCCTGAGGTTCATTATAGGTTAGATAGGGCTTCGTCAGGTCGACCTCGAGATTATCGGACTTTTTTCGGTCTTGGAAATAAAAAATCTCTGCAGCAAAGCACCCGTCTCCCTTCAAACTTTCTCCATAAGAGCGCGCTGGAAAGGCACGTATGACGTGTTGACCAGGTTTGAGGTTGAAGGGAATCGCAAAACTCATGATTTTATCATAAAATTCCCGATTCTCATCGAAAGAATCTTCAACAGCTTGGTGAAAAGCAAGATAAGGTTCATTATCGATGATGACATGAATGCTCTGACCTTCGGGATCATTGAATATCTGTCCTGCTCGGTCATTTTGAGTCATGGTTCCTAATGGAAAACCTTCAATCCGCATCTGAACGTTTACGGGATTTTTCCGTTTGTTTTCATAAGGTCTAGGAAATATCAACCTAAGCACGATCGTGTTAGACTCCGGCGATGACGTAACGGGAACCACTCGTAGCTCTTTATCTTTCGCAAAGCCAAGGGAACAAGACAGAAAAAGGAAGGATAGTAACAGTTTCTTCACCATGAACCTATCCATAATCGAGAGTGCAATTATTTTCTAGCCGCACTTTTGAAAAAAACCGCCCCTACGATTAGCGCCACCATTGCAACAGCTCCGGCAAGCAAATTGGTCCAGGAAAAAGCGAGTGCCGTTGCCTCGTACAAGCTTGATTTGACAAGGTTAGCAATGGGAGGGGTCAGCTTCTCCATTGCTTCCACAGATGTGGGAAGGTCAGCAAGGTATCCATCATAGAGGGAAGGATCGAGCTTGTTTGTCAATCGATTTGCTTTCAGGAATTTGCCAAAGGCATCTTCTTGAATGTTGTACTGCAGAGCGCCCAAGATCGCCACACCAATCGTGGCTCCAGTAAACCGGATCATATTATACATCCCTGTCGCAACCCCTGTTTTATTTTTTGGAACACTCCCAAGAGTTGTGGTACTTGCAGGTGTCATGACAAAAGCAATGCCTGATCCAAAAGCAAGAAGCGCTGGAATCAAAAGGTGGATATCATGCGACCTTGAAAATAAAAAAAACCAAAGAAAACAAAAGATCGCCAAGCTAAAGCCAATCACAATCGGAAGGCGCGGACCAAAATGATCGTTAATCGTTCCGCTAAGAGGAGCAACGATGATCAAGGGAATCGTCGCAAGAGCAGTGTAAAGTCCCGCATCAATGGGTGAAAAGCCCAAGACCTTTTGAAAAAAAATCGGCCAAAACACTGTGATCATTAAAACAAATTGAGAACAAAAGATCAGGGTAGTTCCACTAATAAAAATGGGATTTTTAAACAAATTGAAGTCAAAAAATGGCTCCTGAGCAAAACGATCTAAAAAGCGAGCTGCAAGAATAAACACTACTGCAAAGAAAAAAAGCGCCAGTATGATGGGAGAACTCCACCCCCAACTCTTTCCTTGCATTAAAGCCAGGGTTAAACAGAAAAGACCAATAGAGGTCGTGATGAACCCAATAAAGTCAAACTTTTCATCTAGTTTTTTAGATTTTGGAACCGATTTCATCGTCAAAATGATTCCCAATGTGGCAATGGGAAGATTGCACCAAAACGACCATCTCCATGAGAGAAGCTCAGTAAAAAGCCCTCCAATAAAAGGTCCAATCGAGAGAAATAGAGAAGCAATTGCCACCATAATTCCAATGGCTTTCCCCCTCTGCTTTAACGGAAAGGCATGGATTAAAATCGACATAGCTGCAGGCGACATCATCGCGCCCCCCATTCCTTGAATGCCACGACTCAAGATAAGCCACCAACCCGTTTGAGCTAGTCCCCCACTGATTGAAGCGCACGCATAGACGATCATCCCCATGCAAAAAAAACGGCGGTGGCCAAACAAATCTCCCAAACGGCCTCCTGCGATGACAAAAACTGCTGTGGCCAGTAGATAACTATTGATGATCCACTGAAGGGTCACCGGAGTGACTAGCAACTGTCTTTCAATCGTCGGAAGGGCAATTGGTAACAGAGTCGTATTAAGAAAGACCATCGAAATCGCACATGTCATTGAGAACAAGACTAACAGTCGTTCTTTTGTCCATGCCACGTCCAAATTGACTTACCTCACGGGTTTGGGTTATGATAGCGTTGCAGATGAAACTTCATACATATAGTAAATTTTTACTTTTTCTCCTCCTCTTTTTTGGTGTCGAGCGGCTTTGCCATCGAGCAACAGATGGGTTTGCCATGGTCAATGTCTACCCGCCTAAGGGGGATTACTCATATTGGGAAACAGAAGAACCCTTTCCAATTGCAACCACCACTTTAGAAAAGCCCTTTCACTACCTCAATTCAGGAAGCCAAAGTTATGTTTTTCTCTCAGAAGATGGGGAGACAGTTTTAAAGCTCTTCAAATTCCAACATATGCGCGTTCTCCCCTGGCTTGACCTTCTCCCCTTGCCCAACTATTTTTCTAATATGCGGAACAAGAAGCGAGCTCAAAAAAGAGCGGTGTTAGAACGTACGTTGAGTAGCTATCAAATTGCTTTTGAAAATCTGCGCGAAGAAACAGGCATCCTCTACTTTTCAACCCGCCTAGGGAAGAAAGTCACCATTTACGATAAAATTGGCAAAAAGCACACCGTTGACTTAAGCAAAACACCTTTTGTTCTGCAGAAAAAAGCCTCTCTGGTTTATGACACGATTGACAATTGGATGGATCATGGAAGCCGAGAAATGGCTGAGCAAGGACTAAGGGATCTCCTCCAGCTCGCATTAAAGCGGTGTCAAAAAGGAATTTTTGACAAAGATCCTGATTTCTCCACAAATTTTGGCTTTGTCAAC
>CAYTIT010000193.1:0-3035 GCA_964437975.1 uncultured bacterium | reverse complement strand
TAATCTGACTCTAGTATTGTCTAAATATATTATGAAAAAAATAATAAAAACCAATGAATTATCTTGGATTTTCGAAGATGTAGATCGTTTTATTACTGATCCTCATTTATAACTATTTCATAGCCATGGCTTAGCTAATGGGAAAAATAAAAAAAATAGACAGAAAGATTAAATTATTTATATTTTACATATCGTTTTTGATGCCGACTGTAATTAGAAAATGAATTTGACAAAAGAAAATGCCCTAGATTGACGTCCTCTGAAGCAGCCCCTATTCACGGATAGGGGCGATGCAAGAGGGTCTTAAAGATAGGGGTATCTTTTGCATGTCACATTCATTTTCCAATCACAATCGGTATAAAATAGAGCGCACCGTTTTTAATTCTTGATCTGATGTATTCCATGATGTTATCCACCTTAGCTCGCCTTTTTTTTGGTCCCATACATAGCAAAGGATTTTTCTTTGAATGCGCGCGATCCATGACGCGGGCGCTGTAAAAAAAATTTGATTCGTCTCTACTGGATAACTTAAATGCAATTCTGGAATTTGCTTTACCATGAGCTCCAGATTTTTTGCGGCTTTATTTGCTTGAAGTGCGCATGTTTTCCATAAATCTTTTTTAAAAAATGGCAGATATTGAGCTGATATATATCTAGTTTTTGAAAAAAGCTGTAAGGTTTGTTTATGTAAATGATCACTTCCTTTTTCTAAACTAGGATTAATGAGGAGAACTGCTTCTGCAGCTACACAACCATTTTTTGTTCCGCCAACAGAGACTAGATCTGGCTTAGCGACATGAAGCATTTCCTTAAGAGATAGATTCAAACTGACTGCAGCATGATAAATTCGACATCCATCTATGTGAAAAATAAGGTTTTCCTCGCGACACAATTGCGATAGACGATCGAGCTCAGCTAAGCTATAAATTGTTCCTACTTCTGTTGGTTGCGTAATTGATACAACTTTTGGAGAAGTGCTATGCTTCCCAAAAGCCCTTTCTTTAGCCAAGATGGCTTGAACTGCCTCGCAGGTGACCTTTCCTTTTTGATGGGGAACCGTGAGTAATTTGCACCCAATCAACGCTTCAGCTGCTCCAGACTCTTGATAATGAATGTGCGCAATATCACTGCAAATGATTGATTCATATCTAGCGACAGCAAGGCGAAGAGAAAAAACATTGGCTCCTGTCCCTGTTGAGACGAAGAAAACTTTTGCGTTCGTGCCAAAAGCTCTTTGAAGCTCTTTTTGAGCTTCTTCTGTCCATTGATCAGCTCCGTAGGGCTCGGCAAAGCTATGATTTGCTTGGACAATAGACTGTAAGATTTCAGGATGAGCCGGCGCCCAATTATCACTAGCTAGGCAAACGCGATCTCCGCTCATTTTTTTCATCTCCTTTTCTGAGGATGGAAAACGAACCAACCAACTATTTTTTACATTGTTATATCGATCACGATCCAAGAAGCAGATGTTTGCCTTTGCTCATCATCTCCCCCTTGTTCAGTCGATGTCTGTTCCCTGAATTTTAGCGCTGGAATAGGCAAAAAGCTGCCCCGCAATCGAGGGGCGAGCCTATCGTGAGTCTTGGGAAGCCAAATGATATCGGCGGTGATTTTTAAGAACCCGTCCCTTAGAAGCACAGGCGTGGACGCGTCGTTCACCACCTGCTTCCCCTAAAGGGAACTGTATGTAACAAGAGGCGCTGGTCTTTGCCTCACTACCTTAAAAGGTGATGTAACCTTTCTAAGAGATTAACGATCTTTAAGAGTTGGGTCTTTTCCTCATCAGTAAAGGGCAACTCATTCAACCTCCTGGCGTCCCTTATGACGATCTGTCGGACTCTCTTTTCGTCTGTTGTTGGAATAGAAAGAGTCCTGGTCCTGAGCTTCCTTTTTAAATTCCGGCAATTCCTTCCTAGCTCTTCTTGATTGACGATAAAACATAAAGACAATAGCTCTTTGAAAGCGTTAATTCTAGCAGGGCCAGGGGTCGCAGTATAGGCAGAAACTTCTTTTCTGTCTAGCTCATAATCCGTGTAGCTTCGATAATAATTTGTTACCCTTGCGCAAACTGAATTGACTGTAGGTGTAGACATAAAAACCATCCTTATTTTTTATAACCTATAAATAAAAGTCGATTTTTTTTAAAAAATTAGACTTTCTAATTGAACTATACAATATTCATCTGTTTTGTTTAAAGGTTTATCCGATCGCGACTCAAACATCGGGAGTTTAGCGCGCAGCCAGCGCTCGGCGATGTTTGATCGGCGATGCAGCCGGTGAAAAGAGGGGCTGTTGGCACAGGCAACAACTCGCTTCTTGAATTGCGATCGGTATCAAGTAAGCTCTATTCGACAGTGACCGACTTAGCAAGATGGCGCGGCTGGTCGATGTCTGTTCCCTGAATTTTAGCGCTGTAATAGGCAAAAAGTTGCCCCGCAATCGAGTAGGGAATTGAGGCGAGCCTATCGTGGACCTTGGGAAGCCAAATGACATCGGGGGTGATTTTTAAAAGGCCGTCCCGTCCCTTAGGAGCAAAGGCAAGGACGCGTCCACCACGCGCCTTCACTTCCATGAGGTTGCTCAGGGTTTTATCGAACGTTTGGCAGTTGCCACACATCCCAACTACAGCCAGGTCGGGAGAAATCAGCGCGAGAGGGCCGTGTTTCATTTCACCGGCGGGGTATCCTGTGGCATTGAGGTAGCTGATCTCTTTTAACTTCAATGCTGCTTCTAAACTCGTTGGATACATGTAGTGACGGCCGAGAAAGAAAAAGGAGGAAAATGAGGCGTAGGTTTTGGCAAACGTTTCAATGATTTCCGCTTGCGAAAGGACTTGTGTAATTTTTGTTGGCAGGTGCTTGAGTTCTTTTAAAAATTTTTGCCCGTCGACCTTCCCTAAATGGCGCAATCTAGCCATCAAGAGCGAAAACAGGGCGAGCACAGTGAGTTGGCTCGTAAACGCTTTGGTTGAACACACGCTGATTTCAGGTCCTGCTTTTAAAAAAAGACAACTGTCGGCTTCGCGCGCGATTGTC
>CAYTIT010000192.1:0-3044 GCA_964437975.1 uncultured bacterium | reverse complement strand
CTAATATGATCGATAACTCCTGCCGTCTTCTCAACGACACCCTTGTAGAATTTCAAAAAGGTGAAAAAACAACGCAACGTTTTGTCGACATTCTAGCCTCAAAGCTCAAACAAGAAGAAAGTGAAACCACCACTAAAGATGCCCTGTTTCAAAGGTTGATCCAGGAAATAACTCAGCTTGTCAGCGTCAACGCAAAAAAGAGTTGGGCGATTGGCGCGATCCTGTGGGTCGTTCAAAACTTCCTTCCCTATGCCCAATCGACCCTTAAAACAATTTTTTACGACCAGTTCAACCAGTTGCTCCCTCCTGCTGAAGAGCTGAAAAAAATGGCCATTACACAGATTACCTCGATGATCAAGAACCTTGATACCCCAGAAGATCAAACCCAAGCTCAATTTATCCAAAGCGAAATAAGCGAGCTGAAAGAGTGGGTAAATGTCACGCTCAATCAGTCCTCTCAGGCAACCACCTCTCATTCTTCTCGACACCAAGAAAACTCTATTGATTTTAAAAAAGATCTCGCAACGCTAAGAACGTGCTTTCATCAGACATTTGATAAAAATATCCACAAGGAGGCTTCTTTAACAGAGATCCTCAAAGAGCTCAAACATCTACCTACTGTTGATCATAACAACCCTATGTCTTGTATGTCCTCTATGCAAGAAGCGGCTGATTTGCGCGCCCTTTTCGTCTATAACTGCTCCATGCTATGTCCTCGCTTTATCCCCGACCTCCAAGAAATTTTCCACGACCCTCATCTTGTCGCCTGGTCGAGGAAGACACTCTACATCAAGCGCAACGACCTCTCTGTTAAGCTCGACACAAGGAATTTTCACAACCTTATTTCTGCTTGGTTCAGCGTCGACGACACAACCCCTTCTCTTAAACAAGCCTGGACAAATGCCGACGATGACGAAAAAGCGCTCTTTATTCACGCCTGCGCTCAAGAGTGTCCTCGCTTTCTACCTAAATTAGACAAAAGTCTTGTATGGGCGAAAAACTACCTTAATATTACTGAAACTAACGAAGAAAAAACCACCGCTAAAAAAGACCTTCAAAAACTAACGGCTTGCTTTAACACAGATTTTAATCAAAACCTTAAAGATGTTTCTTTGGAACAGTTACTAAGCCAACTGCAAAAAACTTTTTTTGATGGGTCAGATGATCAACGCGCTGTCCTTGCCCGCTTTATCAATCGGTGCTCTCAAGAGTGCCCACTCCTTCTTCCAGCTATTCAAAAAGCTCTTTATTTCCAAGGAGATCTCACCGCTTGGTCGAAAGAAAATATAAGCAAAGCAACCCATCTTGCTAAGATCAATTTAAGCGAGTTACAACGTCTAACTTCTCTTTACCTTAACCTCGACACAAAACACTACTCTCTAACACACACCCTGGTAGCTTTAAAAGAAGAGTGGCTAAAAGGTGGCCATGACCTTGAGAAAGCGCTCTTTATCTATGCATGTTCGCTAAATTGCCCTAGTATGATCGCTAAATTAGAAAAAGCGCTCCTTCTAGAAAATAGTGTTGAGTGGGCCAAGCAAGTGTGCACGAGGCAAAACACCCAACTAGAACAACCAACCCCCTACCTGAAACTCGCAGCGTCAACCCGTATGTTGACAACCAACATGTTGACCTTTTTAACATCAGAAGCCTCGAGGGTCTTAGATCAAAAGCCCCTTGAAGTCCTCCCTAAAGCAACGCATGCTCTTAACAATCTTAGCGATGAGATCACTCATATTACGTCGATAGCCTCCCACCTTTTAGATCAAAAAGCATCTGAAACACTTCTAAAAGAGCTCGACGTTCTTGACCTTCTTAGCCAAGAAATTGCCGATGCCAAGTCGGATTTGCCGAGTGTTTTTTATCAAAAGATGGAGCTGTTGGACCAAAAAATGTCCGAAAAACTTCTAGAAACAACAGCTACGCTTAAAACACTTAGCAAAGAAGTGACCGATATGACGCCGGGAAGACCACCTGTTTTAGAGCCAAAAACACCAAAGCAGCCTTCTGAAACAACACATAGTTTTAACAAGATCCGCACAAAAATGACCCAAGCTCAATCGGAAGTAGCGCATATTTTAGATACAAGGATATCGACAACAGCCTTAAGAAACATCAAGACTGTCAAAACGCTAGGTGAAGAGATTGCCGAGGCTAAAGATGATTTTTGCTCAGCTCTTCAGTGGGCCGGCTCAAAAATTGCCACGACTCCTCTTTTTAACAACAGGGCAAGTCAGACGCTAGGTAAAACAATCAACAACACGTATCAACAGGCTCGCACCAACCTTGCAACAACATTCAATAACCAAATTGAGCGCCATATCATTCGCCCCACACAACACAAACTCTTTGGAATGATCGATGATCAGCTTGATTACCTCACCGACAACAAGCGAATAGACGCTTGCTTGCTCCGCTTACTCGATAGTCTAGCATTAGACAAAGAGCCGCCAAAGAAGCAGTTAACGCCGACTCGACTAGAAAAAACCCCCGCTACGCTAGAAGATGCTCAAAACACGTTAATAGCCACTTTACAAGAAAAAGTCTCGACCACCTCAGGCCAGTTTCTCGATGCTTTCATCAGCAAAACACCAAAAAAACTCTTTTCCAAAGAGTTGTTTTTTGACTTCATGGCAGGATCGATCACGAGTTTTTTCAGCGATCCTTTGAATTACTTTAAAACCTTAAAAAGCATTGATAAAGATCAAAAAGAGCTCAGCGAATCTAACGTGTCACTTTTTCGCTACTGGGTGGGCACAACTGTTAACTGCATCAAAAGCTGTGTTACCGGCTTTTTTCTCATGCCTGAGGCAACGTTAGGGTCCTATATGATAGCGAATGGCCTGTCTATCTGGGGAGGCCATATCGCGAACAAAATCGATTTGAGAAACAAAATTAACCATGAAGTCACTGACCTCTCAAACCGCGTGATCACGACAACAACCACTATTCTCACCCACCAGAAACTGCGCGAAGTGGCATCGTCAAAAGCCTTAAATACTCTTGTCGAGGTCTTCGAGTCGATTAACCTGTAAAAAATATCA
>CAYTIT010000191.1:0-3049 GCA_964437975.1 uncultured bacterium | reverse complement strand
AGGTCAATAAGGAGGTATAAAAACGTGAGCCAACTTGATACACTCAAAACGATCACAACAATCGTTGCCGATACAGGAGAGATTGAAGAAATTAAGAAGTACCGCCCTACCGATGCAACGACAAACCCATCGCTCATCCTCAAAGCCGCAAGCATGCCCGAGTACGTCTCTTTGATTGACGAGGCCATCCACTATGGAAAAGCAAAAGGGGGAGGGCAACCTCTTGAGCTGATTATGACAAAACTGTTTGTGAATTTTGGCATCGAAATCTTAAAGCTTGTCCCCGGTCGCGTTTCAACAGAAGTCGATGCCGCTTTTTCCTTTGATGTCGGCAGAAGCATTGAAAAAGCCCATGAATATATTCGACTCTATGAAGAGGCGGGAATCGGCCGCGAGCGGATCTTAATCAAACTTGCCTCGACATGGGAAGGAGTTTTAGCTGCACGCGCTTTAGAAAAAGAGGGCATTCATTGCAACATGACATTGATGTTTTGCCTTGCTCAAGCCATCGCCTGTGCTGACGCAAAAGCAACTCTTATCTCCCCTTTTGTCGGACGCATCTTAGATTGGTATAAAAAAGCGGAAGGGGTCGAAGGTTACGCCCAGCACAAGACCCTGGCGTACAGTCAGTGACTCAAATTTTTAACTACTATAAAAAATTTGGTCATGAAACACAAATCATGGGCGCCAGCTTTCGCAATAAAGAGGAAATTCTTGAACTAGCCGGGTGTGACTTATTGACAATTTCACCCAAATTGCTCGAGGAGTTAAGTGCAACAGAAAGCGCAGTTGCACCAAAACTTTCCGAAGAAAAAGCGGCCCAAAGTCGTTTAGAACACCTTGACATCGATGAACAAACTTTTCGGTGGTATCTCAATGAAGATGCAATGGCCACGGAAAAACTCTCTGAAGGGATACGCAATTTCGCCAAAGACGCGCGCAAACTCAAAGATCAAATGACGCAGCGGCTCGGATAACGTCGAGTAAAGCGCCCCCCTTTACCACGACAAGTGGTGACAATCGAGCAACCTTACCATCCAAGCTATTCGAATACACAGCATGCTATTTTGGGCTTTCCCGATCGCGCTTCGAGAAGCGGGAATGTTGCCAAGGCCAGCGCTCTAAGGTTTGTAGCGGCGATGGCAACCGGTCCAAACGAGAAAGAGGATACCTTATACAGGATCAGTCAAACCAAGCCTCTAATGCATATTCATAAAGGGTGGGCTTGAGATCCTCACCAGCTTGTTTGTGTTCAGCGGTTTCCTCTCCTAGGGCAAATTGCTCAACAAATACACGATATGCACCCTCTTCTTTTTTAATCGCGACCTTAGCCGGAAGCGTTTCAAGTCCAAATGTTGTGTAAAGCTCTTCCTCGTCACAAACAATAACAGGATGTCCTGTCACACGCTTAATTGCTCGAGGACTTCCTTTTACGATTCCCCACGCGGATTGAGGGTGATTCACAGCCGCCCAGTAGAGTTGCTGCGGCTCTCTCCCATCAAAAAAGACCGCTTCTATCTCTACCGTTTCATTGAGGTCGGTAGAAAGTGAAAAGGAGCTATACTCTTGCCCTTTGGGCATCTCCCCAATGAAGCTTTCCTTAACATGCCGATTGTTTGGCAGCGTGAAGAGCTGTTCGATTTCTTCTTTCTGCGCACTTTCTCCTCTCAAGCAGGTGATTTTTTTCATCTGAAGGAGATCGAGTGCCACTGGAAATTCTTCAATAAAGAGCTTCCCTTCTCGATAAGAAATTTTAGCCGGCAAGCTCCGTATTTTAGATGAATCAAGCAGTTTCTTAGGATTAGACAGGCTTTGAACTGAATACCTATCGTACTTACTTAAAGGGTAGTTTGTTTCAATCCAATCTAACTGAAATTGATCGGTTTCGTCAAAAACGATAACGCAAGCATCATCATGCGTACCACTGATATTTAAATCGTTAGGATCGATGTCTAAGGCAGCCCATAGATCAATATTAAAAGCTCTATACTCTGTTGCCGCTGAAAAGGTCAATACAGCCTCACTTGCATCGTGTGCTCTAAGCGTGCTAGAAAGCAAAAAAGCGCCTGAAAATAGAAAAAAACGAACCAGCGGACAATGTTTCATCACTCTCTCCTTTTTTTGAGTGTTGATGTGTTCTACCGCTTGTGATTCAAGAGTCGCGCATTGCGCCACCGCTCCAGGTTGTTTATTGACGACGCAGCCAGTCAAAACGAGAAAGAGGAGGGCAAAAGCAACAACCCCACTTTTAAATCATGATCGGTGTAAGACCCACCACTTTAGCAAAGACAGAGTTTATGGCAAAATATTTTTTATTTTCGCTCTTCGCCGCGCGTTGCTTAAAAGTGCCTGCGCTCGGAAAATCGATTCTCAAACCATTGACCGAACGCGAACACTAAGAACTGATGAAGCTCTTCAAGAGCCTGTCTTAACACCTAATCGTGAAAAGCAAAATCAAGAATATCTTCCTCATCGACTTCGCCAAACGTCTTGACCCGGTTTTGGTAGTCGGGGAATCCCGTTCCCCCTGGAATCATATGTCCCATGATCAAGTTAGCCTTGAAGTCAAAGAGGTAATCGGTTTGCCCTTTGCATGCCGCATCGGTGAGAACGCGCGTTGTTTCTTGGAACGAGGCTGCTGAGACAAAAGACTCTGTCCCGAGCGAGGCTTTTGTAATACCTAAGAGAACAGGTGCAGCTTGAGCCGGTTTCCCACCTTCGCTGACAACCTTTGCATTTTCCCTATGGAAAATTTTCTTATCGACATTTTCACCATAGAGGAATGTCGTATCGCCCGGATCAGTGATGCAGATTTTCTGGAGCATTTGGCGAACGATAATTTCGACGTGTTTGTCGTTAATATCAACCCCTTGAAGGCGGTAAACCTCTTGCACCTGGTTAACAAGGTATTTCTGAAGTTCGCGCACACCGCAAATTTCGAGAATTTCTTGTGGAACAACAAGGCCATCGGTTAGCTGCTGCCCTTTGACAACTGTATCGCCTCGCTGAACAATCAAGTGTTTTGTCAATGGAATAAGATGCTCTTCTT
>CAYTIT010000190.1:0-3062 GCA_964437975.1 uncultured bacterium | reverse complement strand
ACCACTTTGCCTTCATTGCAACCAACTATCCAACAGCGCTCCCCGGAGAACCGCTCCATTCCCCCCTCACACTGTGCTTGACCTTCGATGACGCTACATGTGATTTTTATCACCTCATCTATCCTTTGCTGAAACGGTATGGCCTAAAAGCTGTTCTAGCTGTCCCAACAGCTTTTATCCCAAAAGCTGTCTCACTTTCTCCAGAGGCGCGCATGCGCTGCATGAGATCTTTAACCATGAACACCCCTTCGATTCCCTCTCCTGCTTTTTGCAGCTGGGATGAGCTCAAAGAACTAAGTCAATCTCCTCTTATTCAGGTTGCGTCTCACTCTGTTCATCACCTGCCTCTCACAACACCGCAGATCAGCTTCTCAATTGAATTAGGCGCTTCTAAAGCCATCCTTGAAACAACGCTCGCTTGCTCTGTCACGACCTTTGTCTATCCTTACGGTATTTTTCAGCGCGCTATCCACAGGAAAGTCACCCAATATTACACCTATGCCATGCGACTTGGCGGCGCCCTCAACCTCAACTGGGGTGGAAAAAAAAAGTTGCTCTACCGCGCTAACGCTGATGCGCTTTCTCATTGCCAAGCGCCGTTTTCTCTTGGCAAACGCCTCAGCTATCTATCAAAATTTTTTCTTAACTTTCTGCGCAGAAAATAACCCCTTTATCTACCGACCGCGCTTCAAGAATTAAGTTTTATCTTTATCCTCACCTCCCTCTGGATATAGGCTACTTTGCCCATGAAAAAATTGGCGTGCTGACCTTGGCAAAAAACCGATGCTTGAATTGCGATCGGTATATATAAAAAACTATTAATGATTGAATAAAAAATTCCATTTCTTTATAATGGAATACAAGCACATCTGTTTCATTGATTGAACAAAGGAGTGGTCGAATGAAAAAGTTTGCATGTCTATGCTTAGGCGCTTTATCTATGTTAGGCGGCGTTAGTTTATGCGCCGAACAGCCCAACACTGAGATGATTCAAGAAGAAGCCAGTGCACTTCCTCAAGATCCAGTTGCTGATGCTTCCGCTGAAGAAACAACTGTAGACGAACTTCAAACTGAAGTGCAGTAAACACGCTATTGTAAAAGGGCCTCTTCGCAGGCCTTTTTTTTATCTACCGATTATGGTGCAAGGAGCGGGAATTGGGCTCACACCAACGCTTCATCTTGTTTGTTGGCAAGGGAGCCGGTGCAAAGGCACCACCCCCCTTCTTGAGCCATGATTGGTAGAGGCCAAGCACATTTGGTATCTATCACTACATGCCTTTTCATCCAGATAAAAAAAAACTTCTCCAACAACGGATGGCCGAACTAGGGATCAAAGAAGAAGATCTGTCTGAAAAATTTGTGCTCGGCTCGGGTAAAGGGGGGCAAAAACTCCAAAAAACAGCTTCTTGCGTTCACCTTAAACACCTTCCGACCGGGATTGAAGTCAAATGCCAGCAAGAGCGCTCGCGCGCTGTCAACCGCCTCCTTGCCAGACGCAAGCTCTGCGATTTAGTTGCATCAAAAATCTACCACTTAAAGACAAAGTCCCAAATCAAGCAAGACAAGATTCGCCGTCAAAAAAAACGGCGCTTGCGCCGCTTGGACGAGAAAAGGCGATCTACTAAGACCGAAAGCTAAGCTTATCTTGACACCCCCCCAGCTGGGAGCGCTTGGCGCCGCCTTTTTTTTTGATCAAAGCGCTCATAAGCGAGCTGAATGAGTTGATCACACAGTTGAGGTAACTGAATGCCACTGATTTCCCACAGTTTTGGGTAAAGGCTCGTTGGCGTAAAACCGGGAATCGTATTTACTTCGTTCACGAGCACCTGTCCGTCGTTCGTGAGAAAAAAATCGACTCTAGCCAACCCCGCACAGTCGAGCTCTTGAAAAGCTTGAATAGCCAGCCGCTGAATGTCTTCTCTTGTTTCACTAGATAATAAGGCGGGAAGGGAAAAAAGACACTTGTCTGTGTCAACGCATTTTGCTTCATAGCTATAAAAACCATGTTGCGGCAACAACTCACCGGGAAGAGAAGCAAGGGGGTGGGCATTGCCGAGCACCGCACATTCAAGCTCTCTTCCTTCGATCGCCTCTTCAATGAGAATGCGCCTATCAAAAGAAAAGGCCTCGTTGATAGCAGCGCTCACATCGCTTGCTGCTTCAACTTGAGCCACACCGACCGAAGAACCCAAATTTGCCGGTTTGACAAAGAGCGGCAAACCAAGCTGCGCAGTGATTTTTTCTACTGAAAAAGGGTCGCCTTCGCGCAGTAAAATATAACGGCCGACGGGAATGCCAGCAGCCTGCAACACCTGTTTGGTCTGCCCTTTATCCATGCAAAGCGCCGAGCTAAGAACGCCAGAACCGACATAGGGAAGGTGCGCGAGCTCGGCCCATCCTTGCACCGTTCCATCTTCGCCAAGTGGCCCATGCAGCAGCGGAAACATAACATCAACGTGATCAGAAAGAGCACCGAGGGAAAAGAAGGTCTTCTCACTTCCCTGAAAAAAGAGCTCAGGCTTGTCCCAAACAGCCTCAATCGCCTCGCTTTCAATGACGCGCCAGGTCCCTTTCACATCAATTGCGAGGTAGACAACCGCGTACTTTTCAGGGTCGAGGTGTGCTGCAACCCTTTGCGCCGAGCGGAGCGAAACGCTATGCTCGGCCGACTCCCCGCCAAATAAAATCCCTATCCGCTTTTTCTTTTCCATTGACGTTATCATACTGCTTCTTCACCAAGTGACGCAAGATCAAAAGGGTAGAGTTGAATCTATACCGAGCGCGATTCAAGAATCGAAAGTTGCGCCACAGTTGCTTGGATCACGCTCGGGATCAACAAGAGGGAGATGCTAGCTGTGGCTAAAACCGCTTTTTAAGTTGCGGTCGGCATAACAGCTTTTTTTGACTTAGTTTGTAAACTACTTATTTTGAATAACATGTGACCTAAAAACACAAACAAAAAAACACGATATTGAACGTTGATTTTATTTCGATATAAAACTTAACGCATTGTTTTTAAGTGGATTAATTTTTTAAAAACAAACAAAAACAAAATTGAAAAT
>CAYTIT010000189.1:0-3097 GCA_964437975.1 uncultured bacterium | reverse complement strand
ACTCCCGCTTAAGCTGAGTGGGCGACGAGCCGTTCGAGCAGCTCACAGGCGATTTTTTCAAAGAGCTCGGGGTCGTCGCACGAGGGGAACGGAATCGACTGAACGCGAGTGGTTTCGCCTTCTTTCCGTTCAACATCGAGATGTGTGCGAAATAAGAGCGAGATAAAGCCGCGGTGACAGGCAAAGAGGCGGATGCGGCTAATATGGTAGAGCCATTTTGCTTCGGGCGGTAAGGGGCCAAAGCGGTCGATCATCTCATCAAAAAGGGCATCGACCTCTTTAAGCTGAGTGACTTCGCCAAGGCGGTGGTAAATCTCCAGGCGAAGAGAGGTTTCAGCGATATATTTTGATGAAAGAGAGGCGGGAAAGGGCACTTCAATGCGCGTGTCGAAAAATGAGGGGGGAAGCGTGTGCTTGAGTTGGGCAATCGCTCGCTTGAGCATTTTGCAGTAGAAGTGAAAACCAACAGTTGAGACACTTCCCGATTGCTGCACGCCGAGTAAATCGCCGGCGCCGCGGATTTCTAGATCGCGCATCGCAAGCTTCATCCCGCCGCCAAAGCCAGACGTTTCGACGAGCGCTTGGAGCCGTTTACGAGAAATTTCTGGAAGTTCGCGATGAGGAGGAACGAGAAAATAGGCGTACGCGGGGCGATTCCAGCGTCCAACACGGCCACGTAGCTGGTAAAGGTCGGCCATGCCAAAGGCGTCTGCGCGATCAATGAGAATGGTATTAGCGTTCGGAATATCAATGCCATTTTCGACAATTGTCGTCGCAATCAGGATGTCGATTTCGCCTTGCTTGAACGAGTGAAAAATAGAGTCAATCGTGTCAGGCGTCATTTGGGCGTGGACAGCGTGCACGGTAGCTTTGGGCACAAGCTTTTCAACTTCGCTCGCCACGCGGTGAATCGATTCGACGCGGTTGTGAATCACATAGGCTTGGCCACCGCGACCGAGCTCGCGCAAGAGGGCATTTTGTAGTAAGGTCTCTTCTTTTTCGGCCAAAATCGTTTTGATCGGGAGGCGATCTTGAGGTGGTGTATTGATCACAGAAATATCGCGGGCACCGACAAGAGAGAGGTAGAGCGTGCGCGGGATAGGCGTTGCAGATAAAGTGAGGCAATCAACCCCAATTTTGGCCTTTTTTAAGTGCTCTTTTGCTCGCACGCCAAACCGTTGTTCTTCGTCGATAATAATCAAACCGAGATCGCTGAAGGTGACATCTTGACTAATAAGGCGGTGTGTCCCAATCAAGATATCGACGCTGCCCGTTGCCACTCCTTCAAGCGTCGCTGCCAACGCTGGTTTTTTAACAAAGCGAGAGGCGACGCCGATGCGAATGGGAAAGCTAGCCATCCGCTGGCAAAAAGTTTCATAATGTTGCATCGCTAAGACTGTCGTTGGAACGAGGACAGCGACCTGCTTTTGGCCATCGACCACAGCTTTAAAAGCTGCGCGCATGGCCACTTCGGTTTTGCCATAGCCGACATCGCCACACACAAGGCGATCCATCGCCTTATCGCTGCACATATCTTGTTTGATCGCGGCGACCGCTTCGAGTTGGTCTTCTGTCGCAACAAAGGGAAACTCATCTTCAAAAAGGAGCAAGTCATCCGAGTCGGTCTTAAAGGCAACTCCCCCTTTGGCGTCGCGTAACGCCTGCATCTGGAGCAAATCGCGCGCATAGCCGAGAATGGATTTTTCGACTTTTGCCTTTGCCTTTTGCCACTGCTTTGTTCCAAGAGCGCTCAGTTGGGGCAAGGTTTCCCGTTCACCAATATAGCGCGTCAAAAGGTGCGCTTGAGACAGTGGGACAAAAAGTTTGCTCGATGAGGCGTATTCAATGGCAAAAAACTCTTCTACATCACCTTGGGGGTTTTTCTGCGTTTCAACACCTAAAAACTTGCCGATTCCATTGTGGAAGTGGACAACGAGATCGCCCTTTTCAAGGGCGTGAAAATCGACGGCGGGAGTGTGGTGCGTATTGCGCCACTTTTGGCGTGCCACTTTATAACGACGCGATAGCTCTGTATAGGGGAATAAGACAAAAGAGGTGTCAGAGAGGACAAACCCACTAGGCAAGTAGGCGCGCTGAAAAAAATGGGTTGTAGGAAGAGGGAGGAGAAGTTGATCGATCTTTTCTTTTAATACCTTTTCTTCTGCTTCCGAGGCTGTGAGAAAAACAACAGTCATCCGGCGCCCCTCCGTAAGGAGTGCTTCGAGCCGTTTGTGTTCGGGGATGTCGTTCCAGAAAAAAGTGGGGATAGAAGAAAAAGGGTGACTTAAAGACTTGGCATGAACCGTTTGATCGAAAATCTCAAACGCAAGATGTTCTTTCCTCTCTTTCTCGCGCTGCACGTCACTGAGTTCGTGCAGGGGGTTTTTAGAAAAGAAAAGGAGGGGAAACGAAACAAGGCGGCTGTAAAAATCGGCAAAAGAAAGCATAAAGCTAGAATGCATGCCCGGCATCGCCTGAAGAGCGGCATAGCGATCTTCGATGGCGAGTAAATCGCTCATAACGACGAGCGTATTGGGGCCAAGGTAGTCGAGTAGTGTGGTGAGCTTGGACTCTTTTTGTAGCAAAGCGCGCTCATCTGCGGGGGGAATCGCCACACTTTTCACTTTTGCCATCGATTTTTGGCTGACAGGGTCGTAGGTGCGGATTTGGTCAATGACATCGCCAAAGAAATCGATCCGGTAAGGATCAAAAGCAGACACAGGGAAAAGATCAATAATTCCGCCGCGGACGGCGAACTGACCTTTGTCAGAGGCAACTGATTCGCGGCGGTAGCCAAGCGCTGTCAACAATGTTGGAAGATCTTCAAAAAGAACCTCCGTCCCAACTTCCCAGTTGAGAAACAGCTCGTTTAAACGGCGCGGCGCGCAGACTTTTTGTAACACGGCTTGAAGAGGTGCCTGGACCACATGGGGGCCACCGCCTTGGTAGAGTGTATGGAGAACATCAAAGCGGTTGCCAATAATGTCAGGGCTTGGCTGCATCTCTTCTCCGGGCAGTGTTTCCCAAGAGGTATAAGAAAGGGGCGGCGTTACAGAGAAAAAACGGAGCGAGTCAAGAAGGGCATCTTCACTTTCAT
>CAYTIT010000188.1:0-3117 GCA_964437975.1 uncultured bacterium | reverse complement strand
TAGGTTGGCTTCATGGAAAAAATGATAAACCTATAATCTTATTTTGTCACCCCCCCCCAACTGAACGGATACCCGAAAAACGGGTTACAAGCAACTCTTATCTCAAAGAAAATGATCGGCAATAGGATCTCCACTCCTAGGTTACCTGCTCATCAAGAGCTGAAGGCAACCATGAAAGAAACAAGAAAGCAACAATTTACGTAAAATTGGGGTAAGGGTCATGTACCTTGAAAAAGTGAAGGAATATAAGACAAGGCAATCGGAAATTGTCGATGAAATGAAAAGGCATGAAAAAGCCGACCAATGCTTTTACGTAACGGCAAACATGGTACTCAATTTGGCTGCGCGTGCTAGGGAAATTTTTGAGAGTTCTGAAGTGGATGAAAAACGCGGGCTTTTGAATTTAGTGTTTCAGAACTTGCAGCTGAGAGATCTAAGTCTCTCAGTACAAGTACATGAACCGTTGAAAACGATGATGGACTACAAAGAGTGTCCAACGAATTGGAGGTGGAGAGAATCGAACTCTCGTCCTTGGACAACGCCACACGCGTGCCTACATGCTTAGTACCTTAACAATATGACAGTTAACCCTGCTGTAAGGCACCCCACTTGAGGTTAACTGACTTCTTTTTGATCTCGAAACACCGTTTCTTGAAGTCGAGTCGCGGTGCTCATACCAAGGCAAATTACGATAGCGTTAAACCCCCTGGTCCAGATTTAGGCTATCGGCTATTCAAAACGGATTAGGTCTTAAGCAGCTAGTGCAAAACCGCAATCTTCTGCTTCAAAAGAAATTTCTTCTTCCTTGCGAAGAGCAACGATCTTGTTGGCTTTAGTATTGCCAGTTGTGTTTTCTCGGCTTTTTTAAGAGGCCAACCGAATCCTCTGCATGCCACGGATGTTTTATTACCAAGTCGAAACCGGTACACCCCCAACTATCATTATACCACAGGCTCCCTTTTTTTGCAGTTTGCTTGTTTTCAGCGGTTTATCCCTTGCAGCCAAAAACAAAGAAAAGCCCTTCTTGAAAAAGTAGCGATGTTTTACATTTACACGACTTAGACAAAGCCTTTTGACCTCTATGCTTTATGGCAAGCTTGAAGGGCAAAGCCACTGCAAAAGAGATTGTGTATATGCCGCTCGATCTTAACCAACTCGATAAAGCTCCAACCGATCCCGGCGTCTATCTGATGAAAAACAACAAGGGGGTCATTCTTTATGTCGGCAAAGCAAAAAACCTCAAACAACGCGTTAAACAGTATTTCGTCCCCGGGCGCGACGGGCGCGCAATGGTTCCCTTTTTAACAGCGCAAGTTGAGGTCATTGAAACGATTGTCACTTTTTCGGAAAAAGATGCCCTTTTGCTCGAAAATAGCTTAATTAAACAACACCGACCGAAATACAACGTCTTGCTTAAAGATGACAAGACCTTTGTCAGCGTCTTGATCAATCACCGCCACCACTACCCTATGGTCAAAATTGTCCGCTACCGCGATGCGCCGAAGGAAAAAGGGCTGCTGTTTGGCCCCTATACAAGCGCTTTTGCCGCTAGACAAACTGTTGATCTTATGAGCCGCATCTTTAAGTTGCGTCAATGCTCTGACCGGGAGCTGCGCGCGCGCAGCCGCCCCTGCCTCCTTTACTCAATTGGACGGTGCTTGGCGCCATGCGTCGGCAAGTGCACCCCCCTAGCTTACCGAGAAGAGGTCGAGCGCGCGATCGCCTTTCTAAAAGGGAGCGATACGACCATTGTCGATAACCTCAAAAAGGAGATGGAATGCGCCGCTGAGCAGCTCGAGTTTGAGCGCGCACAGCTCCTTCTTGAAACAATCCGCCAAGTTGAGCACGTGACGCGGGAAAAACAGGTCGTGGTCAACGTGAGCGCAACAGCCTGCGATGCCTTTGCCCTACATCGAGAAGACGAGCGGTCTCTTATTGTCAAACTCCCCTTTCGCCACAAGCAGTTAACGGGAGTCGAAAGCTACTTTCTCGATAACGCCATCGGCAGCGATGAGGAGATTTGGGAAAGCTTTTTACTTCAACACTATACTTATCCATGGATGCTCCCGACCGAAATCCTCCTTCCCTCTTCTCTGCCTAATAAAGAGGCGCTTGAAGACATTTTGAGCCACCAACGAAAAAGCTCCGTCTCGCTTGTTTTTCCCAAAAAAGGGAACAAGAAACACTATTTGGCTTTGGCGCAAAAAAATGCGCACGCTCTGTTTCATCAACATCGCGAAGAAAAGCAAAAAAATGAACACCGTCTTCTTGCTTTACAAGAAGTGTGCCATTTAACCCATTACCCGCTGAAAATCGAGTGCTTTGATGTTTCAAATATCAGCGGAAGCGATCCCGTCGCATGCATGGTCGGCTTTTATAAAGGCGCGCGCGATAAAAAGATGACCCGCTTATTTCATATTAAAACAGCTTCAGGCGGAGATGATTATGGGGCCCTGCGCGAAGCCCTCTCACGTCATTATACCAAAGCGAAGGAAACCCAATCTTTGCCTGACCTGATTGTCATTGATGGGGGAAAAGGGCACCTAAATGTGGCGCAAGCGGTTCTTAAAGAACTCGAAATCGCATCGCTTGATGTCATTGCACTCACCAAAGAGGAAGGTAAACACGATAAGGGGCTGAGAAATGAACGTATTTTTCTTCCCCACTGCCGCGATCCTCTTGTTTTGCCTGTGCGCTCGCCTCCTTTGTTTTTGTTGCAACACATCCGCGATGAAGCGCACCGCACGGCGATTGCTTTTCAGCGGAAAAAAAGAAGCAAACGGACGTTGCAAAGTGCCCTCGATACGATTCCGGGTATTGGCCCGAAAAAACGCGCCTTGCTCCTCGAACATTTTCACAGCCCTAAAAAAGCGGCAGCAGCTCCAAGGCAAGAGCTCAAGCAGTTGGCTAAACTCAGCGACCGCGATATTGACAATCTTTATGAACGGTTTCGCTCGTCCTAACCTCCTCATGCACAACCCTCACCTTCGCGTGCCTTTGCCACTATCTTCAAAGGCCTTTTCTTTCGATTTAATTTTTAAAAACCTTATTTACAAGAGCTTATATATGAAGGCATTGTAAAATAATTATTTTTTTATTAAAATAAGGTTAAGAAAA
>CAYTIT010000187.1:0-3181 GCA_964437975.1 uncultured bacterium | reverse complement strand
GTGAACCTCCCCAATAGTATCGATGATTTCGCTATTCAACATAAATAAACCTCGTTTTTTAATACTTTAAAAAACAAAAAAAAATTAGTCAATAATAAAAAAAGTTATACCGATCGCGATGCAAGCCTCGGGAGTTATGCCAACGCAAGCGCTCCAGGTTGTTTATGGGCGAAGCACCCAGTCAACACGAGGGAGATGAGGGCAAAGGCAAAAAAACAAATTTTTGAAACGCGATCGGTCTAGATAGCTTGTCTCTGCTGCGCGCAGCCTGGTTGCAAAGTTGATTAAAAAATTGCATAGATGCACGAAGTGTTCATTTGTGGTAAGGCGTTCGATCTACAATTTGAGCACTGCGATAAAGTTGTTCTAAGAGAAGAAGGCGCGTCATTTGGTGCGTCCAGGTCATAGGGGACAAGCTAATTTGCTGGGTAGCTCGGCTAAGAAGCGCGGGCTCGATCCCTGTAGGGCCACCGATAAGAAAAGCAAGAGAGGGGCCATAGACGGTATATTCTGAGGCAAGCAAGCGCGTAAAGGCGATGCTAGACAAAGTTGAGCCCTGAGGGTCGAGGGCAAAAAAGCGAGGCACTTGGCGCAAAAAAGTGCGCAGGTGAGCGTCATTCTTAGCAATCACCCACGAAAGCGAAAAGCGGTAAGCGAGCCTAGCGCTATACCGTTCGATCCCGGCAGCTAGCCACGGTGTGGAGAGCTTGCCAAGAGTGTAAATCGTCACCTTAATTCTGTTTTTCTTTTGCACTATTCAACGCCTGTTCTTTACAATAGCCTCATGATGAGTTGGCTTTTTTGGAACCCGGATCGGGTCGCTTTTACACTTCCCGGCTTAGGCCATCCCATTGCTTGGTATGGATTATTATTTGCTAGTGGGATGTTTCTCGGCTACCAAATCCTTTTTTTTATTGTCAGGCGTTGGTTTTTATTGAGCCCAACAATTTCTATAGGTGAAGTGGCTGACCCCACTTTATTTTGCACCCGTCTAGCAACGCTCTTCCCCTCATTCTGCGCCCGGTTGCCTTTGCCTATGCAGCGGGCGCTCAAAGAGGGGACCGCAAAAGAGAGTGTGATCAACCAATGTCTTGTCGAACTCAACCGGTGGCTTGTTGAACAACAGGAGAAAGAAAGGGTGCTACCGAAAGGGGTGCGCCGTTTCGCTAAGCGGTGGCTCACCGACCGACACAGGTGGGCGCTTTCAAGGCGGTTTCAGGTTGAGAAAAAGATGGGGAAAGCTCTCCGCTCTTTGCAGCAACAGGCGCGTCTTTTTTGCGATCGCCTTTCCTTTTATCTTTTGCTCGGCATTGTCATCGGTGCGCGTCTTGGCCATGTTGTATTTTATGAAGATTGGCTTGGCAACTTAGCCTATTTTAGCCACCTTTTCCATGTTTGGGAAGGAGGGTTGGCGAGTCATGGCGCGCTTGTTGGTCTGATCGTCGCGGCCCTTCTTTTTTGTCGCCGGTATGGCAAAGATTATCCGTGGATTTCGTTGAGGCATTTATTAGACTTATTGACGTTGCCAGCCCTTTGCAGCGCTGTTTTTATCCGCCTAGGCAATTTTGTGAATCAAGAGGTGTTAGGAACGGCGACCACGCTCCCTTGGGCAGTTGTTTTTGGTAACCCTGTCGATGGACGTGCCGCGATTCCACGTCACCCTGCACAACTTTATGAAGCGCTGTTTTACGCCGTCTCTTTTTTTGTTGTCGCAAGGTTCTTTCCCAAGGGCTTGTTTCAACGAGGACGAATCAGTGGCGCTCTTTTTGTCTTGATCTTTGTCTTTCGCTTTTTGATCGAATGTTTAAAATGTCACCAAAGCGAGTGGTTAGCCCCCTTTCCGCTGACGATGGGGCAGCTCCTCAGTATCCCTGTGGTTGCCTATGGTGTGGGGCTCTTGATCAAAGCCAAGCCGCTAGCTTTAGAAAGTGTCGTCGCGCGAGAAGAGCTCTTAGGGCCTAAGGGGCATAAAGGGGACAGCTTCTCTTAGGCAACGATCGAGTGCTTGGTTGCTTATTTCAGGGTGCAGCGTGGTATGCCAGGTCACAAAGCGTTCACAACCTGTCGAGCGGGGAGCGGCGAGCTGAGTATGCCACAGATAGTGCGCAAGGACCCAAAGGCGGCTCTTGAGCTCAGAGCTAAATGGACGCAAGACGGGAAATTTTTGCTTTAGCGCCTCGCGCACTTCGTTAAGAGGAAGTGTTTCAAGCGAACATGCTCCATCGGAACGGGCGCGCCACGTTTCAAGCAAATGGTGCAGAAGAGGATTGTCTTTGTCGATGTGAAGAAAGCGACAGGCCATGCTATTTTGAGCGCTCCATAAGGCCACTTTTTCATCCCATAGTTGTTGCAGCGAGCCACTTTCCTTAGAAGCGGTGAGAAACTTTTGCAGAGAAGTGAGTTGGTGAATCAAATGGCTGACTGTTTGACGAAACGTTTGCTTGGGATAATCGATTAAAGTATGAGCAAGCTCTTTATCTAAAAACGCGATCAAGGGAGCGCTCATAGAAGGCAAGGTGCTTTTTTGTCGCGCCAACATCACCCACATAATTGGTTCGATCATCTCTTGATCGGCGGGCGTTAAAGGCAATAAAGCGCGTGTTTTGGCATAGGCTAAGGCGATGCGTTCTTCTAAAGCTTGAAGCGAGTCGACACCCTTCTTATTGCTGATGAGGTGCATTTCGGCGTGGATAAAGACGAGCAAGGCAGATTCAATTCCCGACGAGGCGCTAAAAGAGCGGCTTTTGACAAGTGAAAACACCTGGCTAATCGCATGGCGCAAAGCTCGATCGTCGATCTTTGCAGGCAAGTACGGAGCTAAAGCGGCAATCGACAGGATGCGTTGAACAACCTCTGTCGGCTGTGTCTCGAGCGAGAGTTGTGGATTGTGTCGGCTAAGAAAGAAGTGATACTCGATAAACTGCTGCAAGGCCTCTTTTTTTTCTGTCGCCAAGGTGGACGTCAGGTGGGGTTCTACTTTGTTGGCAAGAAGTGTTGATAAAGTCGAAATCAGTTGCTCTTTGTGTGCTAAAGCAAGCACTTTCTCGAGAACGTCTTGGAGCGCGTTTAATTTCTGTTGCACCTCGGATAAAGGGGCAAGTGGTGTGTGGGCAAGGGTATCGAGCATCGTTTTCACGACGAGCTTATCTACCGCATCGTACTCATCGAAGGGAATGTGTGT
>CAYTIT010000186.1:0-3201 GCA_964437975.1 uncultured bacterium | reverse complement strand
GTAGAGGTCCATGCCGTTGCTGAGCTGGGCCATCGCTGCTCTTTGATCGGCGCGGGGCGCGCGATCTAGTAGGCGCAATTCTGCGTTGCTATCAAGCGCAGCAAAAAGAAAAAAGAGGTAAAAGGAGGCTTTTAGAACCATGATTAGGGAAGTGGTGAATCTTTGTGTGTTTTTATTTTCTCAGCGAGTCGGCGCGAAAAATCTTTCAATTCGGGTGCTGTAATTGCGGTGTAGTGCAAAGGCGTTGCATCAGAGTCTTTGCCGGTTGTGGAAAACGCGATACGCCTTGAGTTGAGCGTCCGCGATAAGAAAGTTGTCACGCCCTGCTTAAATGTTGCGTAAGTGAGGGTTTTAAGGGCAGCTACTTTGTGTTGCTGATGGGAAAAATCGCCCTTGTAAGTTGTGGCAAACAGTTTGAGTTGGTCACACATATCAGCGAGGTTAACGGGAAGTTGCTCCCACTTTTTAATCAACGCGCTTTTTACCTCTTCAAAGCGCTCTTCAGGCAACACAGTCTCAAGATCGTTGGCATAAGGTTCGAGAAAAAGTTCAAATCGGGCGAGCAACTCAGAGGGTTCATGGGTCGTCGACTGAACCAGAAGGAGCGTTCTGATATGACACTTGACCTCATTGACATTAAGGTGGGCAAGGTACCCTGTTTGTTGTTTAGTGCGCAAGGCGTCAAAAAAATCATTCGAGAGGGCGGCGTTTAAGATTCCCGCAATGGCGCGCTTTTCAAAAGAGGCTGGGCCGTGTTGAAGCGCTAAGATCACGCCACTTCCCGATCCGAAGCCCATTTCTTGAATTTTGTAAGGGCCACCCTCGCTTGGCAACGCAAAAACTTTGGGTTGGGGCGTCTCGTCAAGAGACCATGGCTGCTGTTGCAGGTTTGTTTTCACTTGGTCCCACGCCGCCATCGCGTCCTTGTCGGTTAGGTTGCCGATCAACATCCCTTGCAACGCAGTTGTGTCAAAAAGGTGAGTTATGAAAAAGGTCAAGTCTTCAAAGGAAAGGGTCTTTAAAAGGGCCTCTTTTTTAGCGAGACAGAAGTGATCGTTAGCTAATAAATCGCTCAGGCGGTCGAGGGCCTGGCGAATAGGTGGTTGTTTGCTCTGTGTTCGGTAGTCGAGGGCTAAGCGCGTGCAGAGTTGAGAAAAGTGCTGCTCGGTGAGCGTTGCCGAAGCTAAAGTTGTCAGAATAGAAGTGAGCATTTCGGCGGCGCGGGCATTGTAGCCTTCTAAGGTGAGGGTGAAAGCTAGCGAGTCAAAACCGTAACTAAAAGAAAGTCCTGCTGCGTCGGCATAGGTGGCAAGGGGGGCAAAAAGGTCATCGAGGAGCTCGCAAAAAAGATCACCTAACACAGCGCTTTTCACTGTTGGTTGATAGTGCGATGAGTTGATCTTAAAGTGGTAGGCAATTTTGGGCATACAGTAGTGGGTGTCTTGCCAGAAATAGCCCTTTTCACTAGGGCTACTGACAAATAAAGTGGGAGTAGGTGTCGTCGTCAGTGGGGAGGGGGAAGTGAGAAGAGAAAGGTCGTTTGGAATAAACGTGTTTGGCGCGCGCAACGTGAGTGAAGGAGGGGGAGGCGCTGTTTTCCATTCGTTAAGTTTGTTCTTGTCAATGGGTTGTATGGTGTAGTCAACCTCGTACCAGGGCTCTTGTTGATCGGTTGGGGAGGTCATCAGTGCGGGGGGAATGAGGAGAAAATAGCGCGCTGTTTCCGGAGTTAGGCGTTTGAGTAAATAGGTGTTATGGCTGGGGATAAACGTTTGAGGAACAAAGAGTTTTTCTGGGAAGGTCGCCAACGGTTCATAGATAAGGAGACGAGCGAGACGTGTGACGTCATCAAAAGGTTCTGCTTGCGATGGGTAGGCGTAATTGAGTTTTTCCATCGCTTGGCACTCTTTAAAGATGTGTTGGGGAATTCCCTTGGTTCGCATGAGGTGAATGGCTTCAAAGCACCGCTTGATGACAGTCTCGACCTCTTGAACGCCTTTTGGCGATAGCAAGAGTGTTAAAGAGAAAAAGCCGTCTTCTTTTGAAAGGCGGTCAGGTGAAGCCCAAAGGGCATCGATGAGGTTATCTCGTTTTAGTTGGCTGTAGAGGCCATTTTCATGGCGGCTACTTAAAGCATAGCTCACGAGCTTGACAGCGCTATTATCTAGGTTGGCCATGTCTTCGGTCAAAAGTTCCCACTCGATGACAAGACAACGGGTTTCCTGAATAGAGGCGACTGTCGTGAGGTGGCCGCGCTGCTTTGGTGAACTGATCGGCTCAGCTTTGGATAACGGAGCTACGTTTGTGACAGCCATAGAGGAAAAAAGGTCGACGACAAGGGTCTTTAATGTGTTTAAGGGAAGAGCAGAGTACAAGACGAGGTGAGAGCGGTCAGCGCTGTAGTGCTCTTGCCACCACGCGATGACTTTCTCTCTCGAAGCCTTTTGAAGTGATGCTAGGTTGCCACAGTAAAAGCGGTTGTAGGGGTTGTAGGGATTTCCCGTTGCCATAGCGACTGCATAGAGGCGAAAAAAATCTTTTTGACGACCAAGGGCATACTCTTGCTCGATGGCATGGAGCTCTCTTGTCACGCATGTTTCTTTGAACAAAGGGTCAATAAAAAAGTGAGAAAAACAGTCAAGGGTGGTGGGAAAGGCAGTGTGATTGACAGAAAAAGAGTAGATAGTGGAGTCAGAACAGGTCATTGCATTGGTCTTCCCACCGTTGTCTAAGACAAGGCGCATATAAAATTTTTCATCGGGGTATTTTTTTGTGCCCATGAAGAGGAGGTGTTCGGTAAAGTGAGCAAGGCCTGGGTACTCTTGGGGATTATCGCCAGATCCGGACTCAACAGAGAGGGCAGCAGCAGATTGGGTGGCTTGAGGATCAGAAATCAGGTAGGCTTCTAAACCATTTTCAAGGCGAATTTTTGCCGTTTTGCGCTCTTTAAGAGAGGGGGAAAGGACCTTGAGAGAGCATTGATCGGGAATCGTTTCAAAGGTGCGCGGAGCGGGCCCTGCTGCATAAAGGCCCAGAGTGCAAGAAAAGGATGTGAGAACCATGTGAAAAAAAAGCGCTTTCATCGTCTATCAAACCTCCTAAAAAATTTCCTTAGACTATAGCGTAAAAAGTTTATTCAGGGAAGCGTAGATAAGCGTTTTTCACCTCTTTCCAAATAGCATGAGCGCGTTTGGCTTTTCG
>CAYTIT010000185.1:0-3234 GCA_964437975.1 uncultured bacterium | reverse complement strand
TTTTTATCAATTTCATCAACACTAGAAGTCAATTCTTTATTAAATTTACTTGGGTTTTTCCTAATTCTATCAATAAAACAAGTGAAATATTTAAGTTTTCTTGCACCTCCTGTTTCGTTAGATTTTTTTATAAAAAAATCGCACATATAAAGAATATTTACACCTGAATTAATACAACGTTTTATCAATCCGTTAATTAAAACTTCTTCCATGTAATTTAAAGTTGTTTTATGTAAATGAGCTATTATTTTAGATAAAGACTTTAACTCTTGAATGTTTTTTGTTCGAAAAACTACTTTTAAATTTTTTCCTATGCATTGAGAGGATACCATTTTTATACCTGTTAGTACAGAGAAGTCTTCAAAAAAAGGTAAATGAATATCTCTAGGATTATCCGAAGCAATCATTTCAAGTGTTAGTTCAACACTCTCTTGGTTTTTAGTTATTTTTAAAGTAACAACACTACTATGCAGGTTTAGTGGGATATTAATCCTTATTAATATATCACTTCCATTAAAATCAATGGTCTCTGAATCCCCTCCTTCGATACTCCTCCTAAATTTTACTTTATGCCTATTTTTAAATGCATTATAAAAATCAGCTGAAGTTTTTGGAAGAATTTCACTGAAATCATCTTTTTTAACAGCTGTTATTTGAATCAATACTTGGTGTAAAATACTCAGCATTTGATTGTTATTTTTAAAATCACACCCTATCATATTAGGCAAAATCCATCCATTTAAGTAAAATGGATCTTTGGCTATTCCTTCTCTACAATCATGATAATCAATGTTTGATAAAACATATCTAAAAGATTCTTTAAATAGTTGAGGAACACATTGATTTTTTGAAACATGCTGTGCAAATCGATAAAAATCATTAACTTTTAAAGTAAAATGACTTTCCCTTGCTTTTTTCTCTAATAAAGGCGTTGTCGCCACGGTCTTGATCGTTAAATCCCAAAGATCGACCCATGAGCGCAAAACACCCATAAAGATGAATTGTTCGTAAGGAGTGAGCTCTTGGTAATTCACCTTGTTATCGTTTAAAAAATTTGCAGATTCGGCTTTGAGCTCATTGTATAATGCAAACAGCTCTTCTTTTGATTTGACGTGGTGCAGATGGGCAAGAAGAGATTGGCATGCTCTTTGGTGCTTCATCAGGAAGCTAATTTTCTGAGAATTATCGCCCATAAGACTCTTCAAATTGGGGGTTTTTGTAGGGGCAAAGTTAAATAAAAACCATTGAGGCAATAAACCTAAACTTTTCAGCTTGTCCAACTGCTCCTTAAGCGGAACGAGGTTTTCTTTTGAGTTTTCTTTTAAGAAGTTGACCCACTTTGTTTGCGCCGGAAGGTCAAAGGCCTCAATCCCTAGAAAAGCGAGCTCTTGCATTGTAGGGTTCTTCTCAGCTACCTTGATTAAGTCAGCTATGGGCAAAGAGACCTGCTTCAATGCACAATCTACCCCAGATATGTCATGCGCACCTACAATAGGATAGGGTTGCCTAAGGAGATGTCTTAACATCGCTAAGTGAAAAGCGACGCCCATATGATCTTCGTTCTTTAACGCGTTTTCGATGTGTTGTCTTTCTTTGTTGATTCTAGATTGTATTTTTTTGAGGATAGCGTCTAAGAAGGGAGGTTTAGGTTGGTTCATCAACTTGTCTAACATCGTCTTAAAACCTGAAAAGATGGCATTCACCTGCTTCTCTTTCAGCTGCTCGGGAATCACCCTGAGTGCGCGATGGAGTTTGTCTATTGCTTCGCTTTGACTGTCGCCCTGAATGGGAGGGCGATCATCAAGACTCAATGCCACTTTTGCCGGGTGGTCAAGAAGCCCTTCACGAATAAAAGGTTTTTCGAGCGAGTTCTTAGCAACCAGAACAGCTCTTTGCGAACAAAATATGAACTCTTTACAGCTGCTATTATTTTGAGCTTCGATCCATTGAGTGGGCTCAAAATGGCAACAGTCGATGTTTTTGCTCGCAAAATTGACCGCAGGATGGGATGTACTCGGTTCAAGATTAGTCACAATAACAAGCTTATGTTGATTGAAAAGACCTTCCGCTTTTTCTAATGTTTTGCAGAAAAGAATTTCAGATGGATTGAGCATGTAGGCTCGATTTGTTCCAACGATCATTTTTCCTTGGTAGGAAGATTGAAAATTTTGTTTAGGGTCAAGGTAAGTCGGCTTGTTGATGGTGCTTTGCTTGTTTCCTTGAAAGGGCCTCGCTTGAACCATATAACCTCGGCCACCTCGGAAAACAAACTCAACATCCATCGGCCCGTTTTTCTCATTTTGGATAGCGCGGCCGAATGCGCTCAACATGGTGACTTGCTCAAGACTTAGTGAGCTTTTTGAGGCAAGCTCTTTTGGGTTTTCAACAAGCTTTGTTTGACCTGTTTCGGTCCGCATGCGATGAGGTTTAACCTGCACGCTCGGATAAATATCCTTGCCATCATTGACAATGATCCATTCATCATAAGGAACAGCCCCGTCTGTTCCCGCTGCATGGCCAAAAGAAGCGACAATCTGGCCAATGTTGTTCCCTTTAGACTTTCCCGTCCAACTAGGCTTGTTGGTTATCATGACCCCACTTGTGATGATGCCTTCTTTCTTGTTTTCTTGAATTTCTTCCATCACAAGAACACTGCAAAAAGGAAGCTTAGCAAAAGGGTCATCGCCTTGATTTTGGCGGTTGTGGAAAGAGCGCTCAGAAAAGTACGAGCTCACAACATGGGCAACAGATTCTTGGAAATTGTTGGTCACGTCAACGCCGCCCACGCTCTCATTTCCGCCGGCATTTGTCACAGCTCCATCTTCATTCGAAGAGCTTCGAACCATTAAAGAGGTTTTTCCAGCTGCAAAATAGGTTAAGAGGATTTTTTGCTCTTTAGTCAAAGGGAGCTCGGCTTTCAGAAGGTCGTTTTTAACAGCGTTTTGCAGCTCTTGTGTCCATTTTTTGTTTTTTTGGCACGCTTCCCATATGTTGAGTGTCTTCTCCGACAGCAATGGCCGAATTTGCTCATCGGAAAATCCAAAGAAACGGGGAACCGCAAACTCGATACCCTGCTGAATCAACTTCATTAAATAGGAACGGAGCCATACGAGGTTGTCGTGTTTATTCCCACACTTTTGTTGATGTAAGGTTTTTTCTACCTCTGTTAAATCGATTGTGGGAAAATTTGCTAATAGGTCTCCCTTTGTCGCTAGCTGCTTTAATTGATTAAAA
>CAYTIT010000184.1:0-3304 GCA_964437975.1 uncultured bacterium | reverse complement strand
GAGGAAGTCAATTCTCCTAAAGACACCTGTCTGATTTTCGGGGGGCATTATAATTCTACCGAAGTTGCGCTCGGCATAAGAGTTGCTTTTTGTCTTTGTTTTGGTGTTTAATAGGTGTTGAATTCTATGGGTGCAATGTGATGGCAAAACTCATTTTAAATGACGATGACGAAGTTGATATTCAAGAGGGAGAGCCGATCAAGCCTTTCTGTGAAGAGGCGGGTGTTCCCTTTGCCTGCGAAGAGGGCGTGTGTGGCACGTGTGTTGTTGAAGTAGAAGAGGGGAGAGAGAACCTTTCCCCCTTTACCGAAGAGGAAAAAGATTTTTTAGGCGAAACAGAGTGTGAACGCCTTGCGTGTCAGTGCCGTATCGAAAAGGGAACCGTCAAAGTGAGGTTTTAATGGTGCAAGAAGAAAAACACCGCGCGATCACGCGTGATATGACGATTGAAGAGATTTTATCAGCCTCTCCCGGAAAGAGCCAGCTGCTAGCCCAAGAAATGACAAATCATGGGTTGAATTGCGTTGGTTGCCATGCGGCGACATTTGAAACGCTTGAAGTGGGAATGCTCGGACATGGGTTCCCCGAAAGTGACATCGACGCTCTCGTCGTGAAACTCAACGCCATCCTCGCGCAGAAAAGCGACGAAAAGACGATCGTCTTGACAGAGCGAGCGGCGAAAAAATTTCAAGCAATTTTGCTCAGTGAGGGAAAAGAAGGATGGGGTTTGCGCTTTAGCGATAAGCCCGGCGGTTGCGGCGAGTTTGAGTATGTTCTCGACTTTTCCCGTGAGCCCGACCAAGATGACCTGGTCTTTGCCTCCCACGGGGTCGATATCCACGTCAAAAAGGGATTACTGTCCCGGCTGATAGGGTCGCAAATTGACTATCTAGAAGGGCTGATGGGGTCGGGGTTTAAAGTCACCAATCCCCGCGTTAAGGGGTCGTGCAGTTGCGGCCAGTCGCACAGCTACTAGATGAGCTTGCAACAAGGGGACAAGCAAAAGACAACACGATGAAAGCTCCGCATACAAAAAAAATTCCTGTCATTTTGCTTTTTGGCCCACCTGGTTCGGGAAAGGGAACTCAAGGAAAATTACTCAGCACGGTGGCTCAGCATTACCACCTATCTTCTGGGGATATTTTTCGCGGATTGTCTGCTGATTCGCCGGCAGGCAAACTCTATGCGCGCTATGCACATCAAGGGCTTCTTGTCCCAGACGATGTCACAATTGAAATCTGCTGCGGGTACATTGAGGAGTTGATCGCATCAAAGCGCTATGTGCCCTCGCGGCAATTTCTTTTGCTCGATGGCCTTCCACGGACAAAAAAGCAAGCTGAAATGTTAGATCGTTACATCGATGTTAAAAAAATTATCGTTTTTGACGTTCCGAGCAAAGAGGTGTTGATCGAGCGGTTAATGAAACGAGCTCAGCTCGAAAATAGGGCCGATGATGGGAAAAAAGAGGTGTTGGCAGAAAGGATGAAGGCCTACGACAAGCAGACCGTTGCTGTCCTTGTTCACTATCCCAAAGAGCTCGTTCTCACGTTCAACGCCGATCAAAAGCAGCTTGAAGTTTTGCGCGATATTCTAAGTGAGCTTTGCCCTCTTCTTGCCAATGGACCTTAAGAGTGATCTCAATGATTTTCTCCTTTATCTGAGTTCTGAGCGGGGCTACTCTCTCCACACCGTCAAGGCATATCGCTCAGATCTTGTTAAATTTCTCCTTTTTGGAAGTGAGCATCAACAAGGCGAGCCAGTTGCAGAGTGGATCGCTCCCTTTTTTACCCATTTAGAGCGCCAAGGAGCCTCTATTGCGTCCCGCTACCGTATGGCGGCGAGCTTGCGCAGCTTCATCCGGTTTTTGCGCATTGAAAAAGGAGATGCACTGTGGAGCGTGGAGGCGGTAGCTTTGCCGAAGCTGTGGCAGCTGATTCCCGATATCTTGTCACTTAAAGAGATCGACAGGTTGCTGGCAGCGCCGAATGAGGAGGGGCAAACGGGGATCCGGGATCGGGCTATTCTCGAACTTCTCTATGCAACGGGGATGAGGGTGTCAGAGTTGTGCCAGCTCGACCTATGCGATGTCGATGATCAAGCGGCGCTTGTGCGCGGGAAGGGAGGAAAAGAGCGCAAAGTGCCGGTTGGAGAAGCGGCGCTCAAGGCCCTCGATCGCTATTTGATCGAAAAAAGGACAGCAGCTAGGCGTGCAAAAGAGCCTCTTTTTGTGACGGTGCGCGGCAAACGGATCACAAGACAACAGGTATGGAAAAGGGTAAAAAGGTATGGGGAAAAGGCGGGGATCAACAAGGGGCTTTCGCCTCATACGTTGCGCCATACATTTGCGACCCATTTGCTCGATCGAGGAGCCGACTTACGCGTCATTCAAGAGCTTTTAGGTCATGCCGATATTGGGACGACAGATCGCTATACTCACCTGTCTCAAAAGCAGCTTTTTGATGCGTTTGATCGCTTTCACCCTCGCTGCTGCGATGCTATTCCCACTTCTTGAATTGCGATCGGTAGAAGAAGGGGGCAAGGAAGCCACAGGCGGTTGCCGTCGGATGCTAGTGGTGCCTTTAGCAAAAGCTGAGCACAAAACCTCTTCCTTCAGGTGGGAGAGGGTGTCAAGTGTTTTGTTGCTCTTTTAACCGCTGGAATGTGAGGGGAAACAACTTAGTGTAACGGCTAGGATCTCTTTTAACATGACGCTCGACCCGCTTTCTTACCTTCGCTGTTGTCGAGCGGCCCCATGGAATGCGTTGTTTACCTGGACTTTGGTGCTGGCCGTTCGCGCGTTTAATAGAATTAATTTTATCTCTAAATTGCTTTTTATTTAGGGTTCCTGATTTAAAGGCTGGATCTTGTGTATCTTTGTCCGTTCCGCCGATCTTTGTGTTTTCTTTTTTGCATAAGGTATTCTCTTCGGGCGTTGAGAGGAGAGTCGCCTTCAAAAGAGCCTGGCAAGAGAAATTCCTTGTCTTGAATCTTTTTCTGTTCGCTAAGAAAGAGCTTTTGTAGCTGAGCTGGTGTGGGTTGTGGCGTCCTATAGCGGGAAGGTTTTGCGCGGATGACAGCAGCTTTAATTGTTCTAGGACTCGGAAGTTGGGCAGGAGGTTGTTTAGCTGTTGTCGAGCAAATTGAGGCAATTACTACCAAAGGTCGTAAAGCTATAGCGCAAAAAGAGGGAAAAATAGTCACCAAAAGAGACGAAATTTTCTGCGCTAGCGAGCTTAACTTGTGCGTTAAGTACTCAGAACCTTGAGCTAGGAAGTCTGTTAATTGGCTTTGGCTGTGGATGACG
>CAYTIT010000183.1:0-3335 GCA_964437975.1 uncultured bacterium | reverse complement strand
CACGATCACCGCTTTAACCGCCCTTTGTTGTCAGCTGCCGAAGCGTTTTTACGCCGCCAACTTTCTTACTTCACCAACATCAACGCCCAAGGCAAAGGGATCATTTACGACCAGCTCGAAGTGCTCGCGTCACATAGGCGCTTAAAAAAAGGGCATCGCCTGCGCATCGACATCACGACCCTCCTCGCTAAACCGCCATTAGACACAACAAATTTTCCGCCTGCGCTTCAAGAAAAAGCGGCGACCGCTCCTTTTTGCTTTAAAGGCGACATCGTCAACCGCCTTGCGCTCCAATCAATCGACCTTCCAACAAGCGCACACCTTTTGGCATCTCAGCCAAGCGCGCTGACTTTGTGGCGCCGCAACCTGCACAATTATCTCACATTAGCCATGAGCTATCTGTTACGCAAAGCCTCGTTAAAAAAAGATCTGCGAGAAGGCGCCTCCCATTTAGGGGATTAAGCCAACTTCCGCTTCGTTGCAACGCCCTTTTCATAAAACGTTTTAACAACATTTCCCTCTTCGTCATAACTCTCTTTAAAACCCTCTAACACCCCATCGACAAAGTGTTGTTTGAGCCGAAGCTTTCCATTGTCGTAGTATTTGATAAATTTGCCGTGTTGTTTTCCGTTGCAGTACTCGCCCTCGAAAATTAAAACACCTTCGCTATTCCAGTGTTCTGAAAGACCGTTGAGCTTGCCTTCTTTGTAGCGGTAAATGCTATTGAGCTTTCCATCTTCAAAGTAGGTTTTTTCCTCGCCTGTTTTCAGCCCTGCAACGACCTCGACCTCTCGACAAAGAGCTCCTTTTGGAAAGTATTGGCGCATCATGCCGTTTTCTTTCCCCTCTTTGAAGGTCATTTCTACAGCAAGCTTCCCATTTTTGTGAAAAAGCTGCACGAGCCCTTCTTGGACCCCATCTTTGTAAAAAGCGACGCTCGACTGTTGTCCGTTAGGGTAATATTCCATCGCCTTGCCATGAAGGTTGTTGTTTTTGAAAACAGCCTCCATCGCTTTGACCTTTTTCTCGTCGCTATCCACTTGAGGATAAAACACGACGTGTGGCCCCTCTTTTTTGTTGTTTTTGTAGTGGTAGATAATTTCGCGACCACTTTGATCTTTGGCAAAAAACCGCCCATCTAATTTTCCGTGAACATAGTGCGCCTCTTCGACTAAATAACCTTGCTCATCCCATAGCGCTTTCCTTCCATGCATCTTGCCATTGGCGTAACAAACAAGCGTTTTCAGCGTTTGATTAGGGTAAAAGATTTTTTGTTCGCCGTGAAGCTCCCCCATGTTGTTGTATTGCCCGATCTCTTTTACAATCGGCTTTCCATGCTGAGGCGCCGCCTCGTCTGGAGAAAAGAAAGAGCGCTGCTTTCCAATCTGTTTCCCCTCGTTATACAGGCGAACAAAAGCAACGGCCCCTTTTTCATAGTAGCCCTTGGCCTCTCCATCTATCTCCCCCTCTTTATAACGCTCTAGCAGCTGAAGCTGATGATTGGGGTAGTAAAGCTCTCTTTTCCCGTGCAACTTCCCGTCGTGAAAGTGCATCACTTCGCGCGGTTTTCCACTGTCCTCAAAATAAATAGTATGTTTACCAACGCGCTCGCCTAAATGGTAGGCTCCTTGAAAAAGGAGTGTGCCTTGGCTATTCCACATCCGAATGGTTTGATCTTCTTTCCCCTCGACAAAAGAGACTTCACTCTTTTTTTGTCCATTTTCATACCACTCTTCTAATGTCCCGTGAAGATGTCCCCCTTGATAACACCCTTTTTGGCGGCACGTGCCATTAGAGTAAAACTCGACAAATTCACCTTCTAATTGATCATCGACAAACTTCCCTTGAAAAGAGAGCGTTCCATCTTCATACCACTGCTTGAACGGACCATGTTTACGCCCCTCTTGATACATTCCATGTAAGCGCATGTGTCCCGACGCGTAGGTTTCCCGATTCTCCCCGTCAAACTTCCCGTCAACGTAGTGGTAGTCACACGCGATCTGCCCATTGGGATGCCATGTTTGAAACTGTCCTTGATAATTTCCCTCGCTATCGGTTGTGTATTCAGCAATTTTTGTTCCCGCTTCATCCCATTCGAGAATTGGCTCTTGAAGCGCCCCTTTTTTATCGTAAAGAGCCAAGTAAGCTGGCTGACCATTCGGGTGATTTTTCCAATGTTTTCCAAGGCACATGCCGTGCTTATAGTGCCCTTCGCCCGCCAGTTTTCCCTCTTCGGTAAACCAGCTTTCGACCCCCTCTTTTTTTCCCTCTACGTAGCAAACAAACGAGCTACGACGCCCGTTCGAGTGGTAAGTGATACATTCTCCATGTGCTGTGCCATGAGCAAAATGTTGCATTTTAACGATATTGTGCTGCTCATCGTATTCGACAACCGCTGGCTGATGAGCTAGAGAGTGCAATCTTCCAGCGCGATAAGAGCTCTTCTTTTTTTCTGCTCCATCGGGATACCATTCAATCACTTGACCGTGCATTTCCGAGTCGCGGTAGGGAATACATTTCTCACGCTCACCTGTATCGTAATAGTAAACATGGGTCCCTTCGGGTTTTCCCCCTTTAAACTCCCCTTCAAAGCTCTTCTCTCCGTTTTCGTGGTAGCGCGCCATCTTGCCGCATAAAAGGTCTTGAGCATACACAGCCTCCTGCTCGGGCTGCCCTTTAGGGTAAAAGGTTTTTACCTCTCCGTCTAGTAAGCCGTAGTCGAAAAAAGCGATACTTTTCACTTTTCCTGTTGCGTAGTAGTGGATACTCACACCATGGGGAACTTCACCCGGGCCCCACTTACTTTGTCGATTTTCGTAATCGGCTTCGTCGGCAAAAAGCTCTTTTTCTAACTGAGCAAAATCGGTTTCTTCTCTAAGCTGCCCAGTTTCGTAATAATCGACTTTTTTAATCAGTCGATCTCCTTCTCCCTTTTCGGCATCGACGTAATAGCACAAACATTTGGGGTTGCCTGCTGGATAGCGTTCTGCAATTTCAACGCGCCACTCTGGCATCCGGACGAGCGGTTGCTTAGGCACCCGTTCTTCTTTAGCGAGGTCTCCAAAAAGAAACAGAGGAGCCACGATGAGACAAGATAACAACAATTTTAAAAAAAACATAAGCCGACTTTCTTAAGGTGAATAAACTCTTCCTTAGTATAGATCCTTCTTGAATTTTTGGCACGCCAGTTCCTGCGACCAAGTTTTGAAGGGTGAGCACAAGTTGTCAAAGAACAGCCTGCGTCGATTTCCCTCTCTTTTAGGGCTGACAATGACCCATCAGTCATTTCAGATGGATTCATAGAATAAAACTCGGATATCAAGGCGAGTTTTTCC
>CAYTIT010000182.1:0-3344 GCA_964437975.1 uncultured bacterium | reverse complement strand
TGACAACTGAAAAGGCTTTTGTCGCTTCTTTTTGCATCGTATTGGCATCGATATGCTCTTTTAATGCGCAAGCTTTCCTTCTTTCTTTGATCCAAGCGTGCAGGCTGTATTCTGAAAATCCGTACTCTTTTTGGCTCTTGCTAAAGAGATCTTTTCGCTTTTTTTTCTCCGTCTTGGGTGTTTTCCTTGCTCTTTGCCAACTTTTGCTTTCTCGACAAAGCTTCAGTCGCCTTAGCGTTTCCCCTAAGGACGCATTGTAGAGCTGTCTTGCTGCATTGAACCTCAACTCTAGGGTTTTTGCGTCACAAGGATTAACCCTCAGAGGAAGTGTATAGATGAAACTCTCAGGCATATTTTTGGCTGCATGCGTACTGTTTCATGACTTTTGTTTCAATCGAGAGGAAGCTTCTTTTATATATTTTTTTCTATTATAATGGGGAAAATTCCTCCCCATAGCTAAAGCAAGGGGCTCCCTTTTTCTCTTTTGGTGGAGATAGTGTGAATCGGGAGGACATGGGCTTTTCACAGCCGCAAAAGTTCTCTTCGTGAGGATCTTTACGGCTAAAACCAAGCCTTTTCCTTTGGTGGCTATCGTTGAAACAAGAACCTGTAGGAAGTAGCTATTGCAAGCCTACTCATAGGATGGTTTTTCATCTTGTGCATCTCCTTCCTTTAGGTGGGAGAGGATGTCAAGTCAAAGCCCTAGACAAGAAAAACGATTGTTCCCTCAAAAGTTAAAAAAATTGCCAATGAAAGCTGAACTAGAAGAGATCCAAAAGAGGATTGTTGACATGGCGGCATAGCTACATAGATCTTTAAGGTACTTGGCGATATGACGCTATGGAGTTCAGCAAAAAAGTGACACTCTCAAACCCCTAAACGGGATGAGGATTCCCGCGTGTCTTCTCTAACCTCTTGCCTCAGCTCTCCATTGGAAGAGGCCCCCCGCCAATCGGAGACATTTCGAGTCTCAGCGCTGAAATTGGCCAAGGATTTTGGTTGCTGTCATGACGACATGAGGGTATACTGGCAAAGACACTCTGTGACACTCCCAAACCCCTTAAAAGAGGTGGACTTCTAGACTCATGCAGATTGACACCCTCCCCCTCCCTAAAGGAAGGAGATGCACAAGATGAAAAACCATCCTATGCGCAGGCTTGTATCGCTACTTCCTACTGGTTCTTGGTTCAACCATAGCGTCCAGGGGAAAAAGCTTGGTTTTAGCCGTAAAGATCCTCACGAAGAGAACTTTTACGGCTGTGAAAAGCCCATGCCCCCGGGATTCACCCTACCTCTACAAGCATTGTCTTTCGCATGCCCTGCGGTTAGGTCTTTAGGCAAATTTAATTTAAAATATCCCAACTTTTTCAAGAAAGAATGTTTTCGCTCTCTCATCTCTCACCTGAAGAAGAGGGTTTTTTCGGCGGATTTCGGCAAACTTGGCCCGCGACTAGGCTGCTGCCCCACCCCTCTTAAGGGAGACGTAAATATGCTTGGCCTTCAATCTACAGCATCCCGCCAGAAAGACCTCATGCTAGTGAGCGAACTTTCACAAAAAATACACAAGGCGTGTTGTCATCTCAATCCCCTAAACGGGACAACACCTCTCTCGCGCCTTTTTAATTCCAACCACAAATCAATTGCGTGTTTCCTCTCCTTGTTAAAGCAAGAGGTTTCCTGCGCATCAGGAGGATTATGAGAATAATCGCAATAGCCAACCAAAAAGGGGGAGTCGGGAAGTCAACAACAGCAATCAATCTAGGTGCAGGGTTAGTTAAACACAAGAAAAAGGTCTTGCTAATTGACTGCGACCCACAAGGTCACGCAACAGTAGGACTTGGCATAGACACAAAAGAGATCAACACCATTGCCGACCTAATGGTTAACGACACAGTCAAACTAGCTGACGTCATCACCCACACAGAAGCGAAGGGGCTAGATGTCATCCCAAGCGACATTGGACTTTCGGTCGCGGAAATGGAGCTCTCGACAAAAGGAGCAAAAGAGTTCAAGCTAAGAAACAGCCTACGAGGATTGCGTAACTATGACTTTGTCTTAATAGACTGCCCCCCTACATTTGGAACGCTAACCATGAATGCGTTTACAACCGCTTTCGAAATCATTTTACCTGTCCAACTAGGCTACTTTAGCCTCGAAGGAGTTGTCAGCTTTGTCGACACAATCGGCTTCATTAACAGAGAGATTGGCTCTGTTGTTGACCATAAAGTCGGCATTCTAGGGGTGCTAATCACCTTTTTCGACACGAGGCCAACAATCTCCAGGAGTGTTTATAGAGGAATACAAGAGGTTTTCGGAGAAAAAATATTCAATACAAAAATTCCCCAGAACGTCAAATTAAATGAGGCACAATCTTTAGGGAAAACAGTTTTCGATTATGCCCCAGACTGCAGAGGGGCAGAAGCCTACGCTGATTTAACGAAAGAAGTTTTGAACAGGGAAATCGAAACTTCGCATGATAGAGAGGAATCTTACGCAAAATGAGCAATACGACTAATCCAGATGGTGTGTCAAAAGCCGCAGAAAAGTTAAAAAACAAGCTGAAAAGCGAAAAGGTTTCCTTTAACAACTACAAGCTTTCAAGCAAAGAAACCCCTCGGCCCACCTCTTCTTTAACAAAGCATCAAGAAAAGCCCCACAAAATCAGCGTCTATTTAAGCGACGCCGCTCTCAAGCTCTTGGACTTTGTCTACATTCAGCGATACCAGGAAAACAACAAAATTTCAAAATCGATCCTGGTCTGCGAAGCCATCGAGCTATTAGCAAGTAAGCAGGAGAAAAAAAGCCAGGGAAGGTAAAAGAGGCAAGTTTGAGCCAAAAAGCGCCCCCTATTGACGTACGAGCGCCAATAGAGAGCTAGCCAAAACAGAAAAAAAAGGGAACGCATGTTTTAGCTGAAGCTAATATGCCATATCGAAGAAAAAAATCAAAAACAAATTTTCAAGGAAAATGGAGGCTGAGCCTCCCCATGGATAAGTCCAAGGGAAGGCGCAAATAGAGAAGAGAGTTTTCCCGGCGCACAGAGCCAAAAAGAAATCTTGAAAATTTTTTAAATTTCTTTTTTATTTCTCGCCTAATGTGGTATGCTGGCCGCGGCTGAAACATGTATTCCTCCTCTATCTTTTCCTGTTTTAGCTGGCTCTCTGCTGGTGATCGTGCACTAGTAGAGGGCTTATTTTTCCCCCAGACGAAAAGATAAAGAGCTTCAACGGCCCCGAGAGAGAAAAATCGAGTCGTTGTCCCAAGCGTGGCTTCTGAGCCTCCCCATGGGTAAATCCAGGGGGTTCTAAGAACAAACAGGCTGTCTCTCTATAGCTCTCGGAATA
>CAYTIT010000181.1:0-3351 GCA_964437975.1 uncultured bacterium | reverse complement strand
TATTTTAAGCCAAAGGTATTGTACGTACTTTGAACGAGTTTGAGCACCTCGGTGATCTCCTCTTTGATCATGTTCGGTGTCATGAAAAGGTGGGCATCATCTTGATGAAAGCTTTGAACGCGAAGGAGTCCATTGAGTGCTCCCGAAGGTTCCCGGCGGTGAACGTGGCCAAACTCGGCAATCCGCAACGGGAAAGAGCGGTAGCTGTGAGAGCGGCTTTTATAGTACAGCATGCAGCCAGGACAATTCATCGGTTTAATTGCAAACGCGCGTTCGTCGCGCGAAAAACAGGTAAACATATTTTCGCGAAAGTGTTCCCAGTGCCCCGAGCATTCCCACAGCTCTTGTCCCATGATTTGCGGGGTTTTAATGACTTGGTAGCCCCCTTGCTGGTGCGCCTCTTTCCAATAATCAATAAGAGCATCCCACATGATCATTCCATGAGGATGGATAAAGGGCATGCCAGGCGCTTCTTCGCAAAAAGAGAAAAGATCGAGCTTAGCGCCTAGTAAGCGGTGGTCTCTTTTCTTTGCCTCTTCTAGCCGAGTGAGGTAAACTTTTAACTCTTCGCGGCTGGGGAAGGAAACACCATAGATACGGGTGAGCATTTCGCGATTTGAGTCGCCGCGCCAATAAGCGCCAGAGAGTTTGAGAAGCTTGCACCCTTTAATTTTTCCTAGCGCCGGAAGGTGAGGGCCGCGGCATAAATCAAAAAACTCCCCTTGCCTATAAGCTGTGATCGGGCTTGCGTCTGGAAACCCCTCGATAAGTTCTTGTTTGTAGGGGTTGTGGGAAAAAGCTTGTAGCGCTTCTTCTTTAGTTTTGAAGGTGTGGCGTTCGGGCTTGGCGTTTTCCGCCACGATTTTTTTGATCTCTTTCTCGATTTTGGGCAAGTCGTCTTCGGTCAGTGCGAGGTTGGCAAAGTCGTAGTAAAACCCGTCGTCGATAGCTGGGCCGATTGTCGGCAAGGCTTCAGGATAAAGGCGCAACACAGCTTGCGCTAACACGTGTGCCGAGGTATGCCAAAAAATCTCTTTCCCTTCGGGAGAAGCAAAGTCCAAAAAGTGGACGTGGTCTCCCTCATTGAGAGGATGGTTGAGATCGCACAGCTCTCCATTGAGTTGAACGGCGAGAGCTTGATCGGGGCCGTTAAAATTGAGCTTTAGCGCGAGATCAAGCGAGGAGCTATTTTCGGGCAGCTCCTGGGGCTTCCCTTCGTAATGAATATCCATAGAGCTGATCAAAATGATGATTTAGGCTATTTTGAACGAGGATGAATGTAGTTTAAGGTAAAAAAAGAAAAAGGGCAACTAACGACATGCTGTGGACTTGTATTAACCTATCTGAAGAAAAGCGTTTGACAGCTGAGTTGGAAGCAGCGCGCATTCAAAGTAGTTTTTTGTTTCGCAGCGTGTACCGGGCGCGTAAGATCAGCGCTGCTGTTATCGATGACGAGGGGCTTCTCTCTCTTTCTCGCGTCAAGCGCCTACTCAAAGAGATGCAGACCTCATCTCTTCCTTTTTACCCCCAAGGAAGCAATGACTTTCTTGTCGTCGAACATTTTATAAGAGTGCTCAGCTTTTTTTTAGAGAAAAAAGCACATAGCGAACTGCTCTACCGGTTTCGCCTCCCCTTTTCCTCTCGATTTGAAGAAGGGCTCGTGAGGGCTTCGCTCCTTTTGGACGGCAACGAAAAGGTAACCGTTTCCCATTTAAGGCAAGCGGTTCTCTCTGCTTTACTGACACCGTTGCGGCAAAATGTCGGCTCGTGCTTCGCGACGGCTCCGGCAATATTTGTTCAACGTGAAGAGCCCAAACAATGTTTAACCGACCTGTGCGACTTGTTGACGACATCGACGTTGAAGCGCACCTTTGGTGGCGTTTTGCACACGGCGCCGATTTGCACGAGTTGGGGAAGTGGCGCCTTAAAACGGGTGATCACCACTGTCGATTTTTTTGTGTCTCCGTCTCTTCAAGCCGCGTTGCGCGCAGTCGGAGTTGAAGCGTTCGATGTGCCCAAACATGCGGTCACGGTCGAAGATTTTTTATGGAGCGTTTTATGTGCGCATCAGCGCATTCCCGCAAAAGCTGCCGCGTCTTACCGCGTGCGGAGGCGCTCTGGCGAGGCGCAACCGCCTCACATTGAAAAGCTGCTTGACATGGAAGCCACAGCGCAAGCGGTCTTTAAAGGGTATACCGATCACGCCCTGTTAAAGACCTGGGAGTTTACATTGGCCTCTTTTTCCGACTACAAGGTCGAGTTCTATCGCTGGAATCTTTATGCAAGCTTGGGATTTGATCCCAAAGAAGAGGGAGGCTTAGGCGCAACGCTCTACCAACGCATTCACGAAAAGTTAGACCATGCCAACCAAGAGGTTGCCGAGCAGCAACAAGAATATAACCGCGCTGCTGATGAAACGCGGGTTGCCGAGGTGTTAATGCGCAATGCCGACAGTGAAAGTCGCTTGAGGACGCTCAAAGCCGAAATCACAGCGCGTGCAGGGCATGCGCAAGCCTGTCGCGACATGGCCGAAAAGGCTCATCAGCGCGCCACCCGCTTGTCGACCCTATTTCAGTTTTTCATCGACCGCTTTATGGAATATTTCCCGACCTATTTCCAAGAAGTGTATGATCCCGATATGTTTGAAGTCGACGCCTCTTTGTACGATGACAGTCCAGCGGGATTCCGCCTCGTGTATAAGCATGGGCGAAGCGATCCCAGCGCATGGACGTCGATTTTTGACGAACACTCTTACCAAAAAATGCTTGTCAAATTTTTGATCTCTCTCGAGCCGCAGCTGGTTATCGACGCGGAATGGGACGACGGAGAAAAAGAAATTGCCGAGCTGATCACCCTTCTCGTTCAACATGTGCAGACACAAGAGTTTCTTGCTTCTGCGTTAAAGCGGTCTTTGCGTCGCCATCAAGGCTTTGCAGATCAAGAAGACCCCTCTTTCGGGCACGGCGATAAAACACCGTGGAGTTACACCTCAGGTGGAACAGTTCATGGACTCATCAAGTGTTATTACTGCATCGAACACGAGATAAAAGAGGAAAAAAAACGGGTTGAAACCCCTATGGGGCTGCTCGTTTTCTTGCTCGATCTTTTGAAATCCTTGCCGCCAAACATCACGCGCCGTTTTGAAGAAGGAGAAGAAAAGAGTTTGCTCATGTACTCGCCGCAACATGTCTGTTTGTTGCAGCCAGGGCTTCCTCTTTTCAAGGAAGGGTGGATGGATCGGGGTTTTAGTTACACGTGGGCGCGCGATCGCATCGTGTATGCGGGCGAACGGTTTTACCGCGCGATCACCCTTTCTTCTGACGACCAAGAAACGCTTTTTAAGAGGTTCTT
>CAYTIT010000180.1:0-3358 GCA_964437975.1 uncultured bacterium | reverse complement strand
ATCAGCTGGTTCTCTTACATTAATTAAAGGGGATAGAAACCGTGGCACAAGAAGCTAAAATTGAACAACTCGTAGAAAGTCTCAGCGAACTCTCTGTTTTAGATCTTTCTAAACTAAAAAAAGCTCTTGAGGAAAAGTGGGATGTTACAGCGGCTGCTGCTGCGCCCATGATGATGGCTGCGCCGGCAGGTGCAGCAGGAGCTGCTGAAGGTGGCGCTGAAGAAGCGACAGACTTCCAAGTCGTTTTGGAAGAGGTGCCTTCAGATAAAAAGATCGCCGTCATTAAAGCGGTTCGCGAAGTGACTTCGTTGGGATTAAGAGAAGCTAAGGAACTTGTTGAAGGAGCTCCAAAACCAGTTAAGGAAAGTGCTCCTAAAGCCGAAGCTGAGGAAATAAAAAAGAAGTTGACGGATGCAGGCGCAAAAGTTAGCTTAAAAGGCATCTAGTAGAGATGGCGACGAGCGCAGCGGCAAGCTCTTAGAAAAGGGGGTCGTTATCACCCCCTATTTCAAGAGAGCGTCGCTGTTTATTTCCTTTTTTTAACGCAAACTCTTCCAAAGTTTACAACAGACGGCTGTTAAGGAGACAAATCCATGGTAAAAAAACCACCTAAGCGGGTAGGTTTCCGGGATCGAGAAGAAATTATCGATCTTCCCAATCTCATTGAAGTGCAACTCAAATCTTTTTCTCAATTTTTGCAGATGAACACTCTGCCCCATGAGCGCAAAAACATGGGACTCGAAGAGGTTTTTAGGGAAATTTTTCCTATTAAATCTTACGATGAAAAAACTGTATTAGAGTACCTAAGTTATCATTTAGGGGTTCCCAAGTACGCGCCTGAAGAGTGCATTCGACGCGGGATCACCTATAATGCGACCCTTAAGGTTAAATTCCGGTTAACAGATGAGACGGGGATTAAAGAAGAAGAAGTTTACATGGGGACCCTCCCATTGATGACGGCTCAAGGAACCTTTGTCATCAATGGAGCTGAGCGGGTTGTCGTCTCTCAGCTTCACCGTTCGCCGGGAATTTCATTCGAACAGGAAAAACATGCCAAAGGGACGATGCTTTTCTCTTTCCGTATGATTCCCTATCGAGGAAGTTGGCTAGAGGCCTCTTTCGACATTAACGATCTCATTTACATCTATATTGATCGCAAAAAACGACGGCGCAAAGTTCTTGCGACCTCTTTTATTCGGACACTTGGCTATTCGTCAGATGCCGATATTATTGAAGAGTTTTTTAATACGTACCGCGTCAAAATTAAATCCGATAAAGACTTTCCTAAACTTGTCGGTAAAATTCTCGCTGAAGATGTCTTTGATGAAGAAACAGGGGTAGTCTTTGGCCGTGCGTCAGAAAAACTCACGACGGCGATGCTCAAACGGATTTTCGACGCAAAAATCTCTTCAGTGCGCATTGCAGAAGATGCCGATGAGACGAGCCCTATGATCAAGATGCTCGCCAAAGATCCAACAGACTCGTATGAAGCGGCGTTGAAGGATTTTTACCGAAAAGTGCGCCCCGGTGAGCCTGCGACATTATCTAATGCGCGCTCGCTTATTATGCGCCTTTTCTTTGATCCTAGGCGCTATAATTTGGGACGAGTCGGGCGCTACAAACTCAACAGCAAGCTAGGTCGAACGACAAACGATGAAGATCTAGAGCAAACGACATTGAGAAAAGAAGATATCATCGATGCACTTAAGTATCTAATCGCTTTAAAGCAGGGCAAAGAGCATGCCCATGTAGACGATATTGATCACTTAGGCAACCGTCGTGTCCGCTGTGGTGGAGAGCTGGTTCAAAATCAGTGCCGGATGGGATGGGGACGGATGGAGAAAATCATCAAAGAGCGGATGAATCTGTTCGATTTTTCCTCTGATACACTCACTCCAGGAAAGTTAGTGTCTGCTAAAGGGCTCGTTGGCGTCCTTAAAGATTTTTTTGGTCGCTCTCAACTTTCCCAGTTCATGGATCAGGCAAATCCCGTTTCTGAACTCACACATAAACGACGCCTTTCTTCCTTAGGGCCAGGTGGGCTCAACCGCGAACGCGCTGGTTTTGAAGTGCGCGACGTCCATCCTAGCCATTACGGGAGAATTTGCCCTATTGAAACTCCTGAAGGACCTAACATTGGACTGATTACTTCGCTTTCTTGCTTTGCTAAGATCAATGAATTTGGTTTTATTGAAACTCCTTATCGCAAGGTGCGCGACGGCGTGGTGACTGAAGAGATCGAGTACATGACAGCAGATCAGGAAGAGCAGTGTGTCATTGCCCAAGCCTCTGCAAAACTCGATGAATTCTCGATGTTTGAAGAGCCTATTGTCTGGGCGCGGCACAAAGATGAGTCGATGCGGATTGAAGCAAATAAAGTGACACATATGGATGTTTCTTCGAAACAGCTTGTGTCTGTTGTCACTGGCTTGATTCCCTTTTTAGAGCACAACGATGCTAACCGTGCTTTAATGGGGTCGAATATGCAACGCCAAGCTGTTCCCCTTTTAAAGCCAGAAGCTCCGATTGTGGGAACGGGATTAGAAAAGCGGATTGCCCGCGATTCGCGTTGTGTTTTGACTGTTGAAGAAGATGGAACAGTCGAATATGTCGACGGGTTTCGGGTTGTCGTTGCTTCAAAAAATAATCCGAAAGTCAAGAAGACCTATCATTTGAAAAAGTTCATGCGCTCTAATGCTAGCACGACAATCAACCAAACACCGCTATGTAGCGTTGGTGATAAGGTCGTAGCAGGAGAAGTGATTGCCGACGGCGCAGCGACAGATAAGGGTGAAGTTGCGTTGGGGAAAAATGTCCTCGTCGCTTTCATGCCTTGGTGTGGTTACAACTTTGAAGATGCGATTATCATTTCCGAAAAGTTGATTCGCGAAGATACCTATACTTCGATTCACATTGAAGAGTTTGAAGTGACAGCGCGCGATACAAAGCTCGGTAAAGAAGAAATTACACGTGATATTCCAAACGTGTCAGAAGACGCTTTAGTGAATCTAGGCGAAGACGGCATTATTCGCGTTGGAGCTGAAGTCAAACCAGGTGATATCCTTGTTGGAAAAATCACGCCAAAATCAGAAACAGAGCTATCTCAAGAAGAGCGCTTACTACGCGCTATTTTCGGTGAAAAAGCTGCTGACGTCAAAGACGCTTCGTTGCAAGTTCCTCCCGGAACAGAAGGCGTTGTCATGGACGTTAAGGTCTTTAGTCGTCGCGATAGACTCTCTAAGACAGACGATGAGCTCGTTGAAGAGGCGACGCGAATTAAAGATGTCCACGAAGAGTACCGAGAAAAAGAAGCAGATCTCGACTTAGAGTTCCACGAAAAGCTTGGGGCCCTTCTTTT
>CAYTIT010000179.1:0-3372 GCA_964437975.1 uncultured bacterium | reverse complement strand
ATTTTTTATAATAAAAAATATTTTAATAATGGGTTTTGGGGGGTATAAAAAAATAACATGAAAACAGTCTATACCGATCGTGACTCAAGAATTGGGGTTGTGCCTTTGCCACCCTCTCCATCGCCGATAAAAAATCGTCGAGTGCTGGCTGTGGCACCACGCCTGATGTTTAAATCAGGACCTGTCTCACCCGTTTGATGGGGAGTCTAGCGAGTTTTTCCTTGTTGCAAACCTTTATTTTTCATAAAATAAATAGTCTGCAAAAAGTCGACATCTTTCGATTAAAAAATCTCCCGCCCTTGCTTATACCGATGAGAGATGCAAGCATTGGGTCTGTGCTAAAGCCTTGATCTCTTTCTTTTTTGTTGCACGGGGTAACACATGACCGTTCCACGTGATCATACCAAGCGCGATTCAAGAAACAGGTTTGTGCCACAGCCATCAGCTCCCTTTTTTTTGCGGGCTGCATCGCGACGATCTCCTACGGATTTAGGTTGTATCGCCACTAAAAAACCTGGAGCGCTGGCGTTGGCAACATTCCCGCTTCTTGAATCGCGATCGGTATCTATCGATAAAAATTATGAAAAATACAGAATCACTCCACCGTACAAAACAATTAAAAAATATATTGGTGATTTAAGTGGCGAAGTAAACGACTTTGATAGAAAGCAAAAAGATTTAATTAATTGTTTGTTCAAAAAAAATATTTCAAATTTGATAAAAAATATCCCAAATGATGTGATTGAATTAATCGTTAAATTTAATAAAGATCTAACATCTGTTAAATTAATTAAAATAAGCCTAATCATTTGTCGAAATATTGGACCAGAGTCGAAGCCTTTCTATATTAAGACAACCAAAAAAGGCCGAAGGTTGCGCAGTGGGTGGAAAGATCCCGATATTGTCTCGATCCAATATGCACCAGAACAAAAAAAATCAATTCAACGCCAAAAATGTATTGAGCGACATATGCAAGAGTATGGTGAAATTCTTAATAATTACAGTGGTCGATTTAAAGAATGTGGCAAAAAGTTAAAAGAAAGTATGGATCTTGCAAAAATGATCCTTTCAGGAGGCCCAGAAAACTATGCTTCCCAAGTTGATCATGACTGTGCGATCTTGTAAAAGAGCGAGGTTGACTGTGCCCAGTCTGTGGTGACAGCGCGGCATGGGAGAAGACATCGTCGGGCAAAAGTGTTAGCTCAACATTCATCCTCTTTAGGGGGTCGAGGGATTCAGAGGCGGACTCTCGACTCGAGAAGCGATAATAAGCTTTTCGGTAAATGACGGATGATGCAAAGCGCGCGATAATGAGATTGCAGCGCTGATTAACCTCTTATTTTGTTGCTTTGATAAACGATCGCGTAGGCGTTTCTTTTTGCACGTTTTCGTGTCTATTGCGCGCACGAACGCGAGTATGTCCTGATCTTTCACAGCTTGAAAAACACTATAAATTGCTTTCTGGATTGCATTCGCTTGACTTGCGACATAAGGTGCGCCATACCAGGTGACATAAGCTTCTTCTGGGGTTGTCGGTGTTTGGGGAAATAGGGTTGAGGATAGCTTTTGCTCGCGCAAAATCTGTTTCACCGAGTGCTCTACTTGAGGATCTCTCCACCAGCTCGTAACATGCCTTCCTCCTTGAATTGTCAAATAATTTCCCTTTCCTTTTTGTTGTTGAGAAAGGTGTTTTTTAATTGTATCCCTATCTTGAATCGGAATTATATTGTCGCCACCTTGCCCAGCCTCATTGGGAACGCCGATCGTATAAATTTGTGCTCCGCGGTGATCTTTTAGATTGTCAACGACGTTGAAGTTAGGAACGATAACACCCGCAATCCATGAAATAAGTTCTCGCAGATAGGTTAAAATTAAAATATCTAGCCAAGCCAATGGGTCATAACCTGCATTTTCTTTTGCGTCCTTAATGGCTGCATCGAGGGAGAGTGTAGCAAGTGATTGATAGCGATTCGGTGCCTGATCGATCCAAACATGAGATTTGGGAAAGAGGGTGGCTGCTTCAGATGTTTGCGGTCCACCTCCACATTGACCTTTAAACAGAATTTGCTCTTCTTTAAGTCCCTTTTCGTCGATGAGATAATTGCCTGCGACTTGGATTGCCGCCCGAAGGCTTTCTTGGCTATTATGGCCCTCACTCAACCCTTTACCTGCATGGTCATAGGTTAAAACGTTAACACCGTTAAGAAGAAAAGTTAAAACTTCATGCGAGTACTGCGCATAACTACTCGTCTGGTTCATCGATAAAACGACCGTTCCTCGTGGGCGGCTTAACTCAAGAGGAGGCGTTGATGTAACCCCAAGAGTTGTCCTTTTCCGCATGGGCTTTGATAAACGGGTGACATGTTGGTAAATGTCTTTCATCGGTTTTGTGCTTAAATAGAGCTTGCCTCCAATACGGAAAGTGTTCCATGAAGAGTGTTCTATTCCCAAGCCACCTACTGCTTTATCGTCGATCTCTTTGTGCAAAAGCTTTTCTACTTCATCGATATTTTTTTCAAATACAATGGCCGGAGCGTGTCTTTGACTGGGATCAAAGAAATGGGTCCCCAATGCAAAGTGGTCAGTGCTCCTTATTTTGATTGTATTAAAGGGGTTTTTTTTCTGCTTATCCTGAATGACTTGCTTCCAGTCAGATTCTTTCATGATGATGAGATTGTGCTTTTCCTGGTTGAGCTGGTTGACATTTTCTGGGGTCAGGAGTTCGCCGCTTCCCTCGAAAACGATCTTGTATTCGCTGTCGCTACACATAGTTAGGAACTCGATGAGTTCGTTAGGAGATTGCGTAAGGGTGGGGCTAAAGGGGATGCGCACGCCATCATAAAGTTTTTGAGTCGTTGTGGTAAGTTTCACAGGTTCTGTGTACTCAAAAAAACGGTGATGAATTTCTAGATCTATTGTGACGGGTTTTCCTCCCAGTTCCGCGCGCGCCTTGTGAAAGTTTTTGACATCAAAATGAAACGCTGATAACCGGTCGCCTGTTTTTGTCGTTAAGGTAAGAGGCTCTCCCCCGATTTTCTGGTACTGTTTGAATTTTCCGTTCATCAGGCGCTGCTTATCCCACTGGATTGAAGCTCCTGCAAATGTGAAGCGAGAGTTAATGAAATCCTCAACAGGTGAACTCCAGCACCGCGACCGCTCTTGTTGGCCATAGGTCTTCGGGGTAAATGGAGCAACAGGGCGCTTAATAGTGACACTTCTTCCAAAGGTGACGGATAGTAAGTCAAAGACTTTCTTAAATTTATTATTGTACTGCGTTGCCCAAACTTCAGCGCAAGTAGAAAGGGTTTTAGTTGAGGTTCGATGGCTAACTAATTGACGAGAAACAGAGTTAATACTCATTATAAAAATACC
>CAYTIT010000178.1:0-3392 GCA_964437975.1 uncultured bacterium | reverse complement strand
CTTTTTTCAGGTCACCCAATTTGCTGCTATCTCGACAGATGGTTTCAATGCCATGACGCTTTTTTTCCTCTATCTCTTCTGGTTTGTTCTTTTTGGTACAATCAAGCCACACATTTAACATTTCAATGGCCGATATTTGGCCTTGGACAGCGAGCGTTTCCACCCACCCTGTAGACACCTCGTTTTCGGTAAACACATCCCAACGTTTCCCTACCTCTTCGATCTCCTTAAGGACCTCGATCGTTGCTTGAGTCTCCTGTAAACGGAGTGTTAACTCGCCCGCCTCTTTGTTTTCAGCACGCCTCAGCTGTTCGGCAAGGTGCTGGGCTTCGCGCTCAAGCCTTGTGCGCTCTCCATGCAACCTGCGTAGGCTACTTTTTAAGTTTTTATCTTGCTGTGAGGCTTGAAAAGGAGCGCCCAACCACATGTGGACCAGTTCGCGCGTGTGAATACCGGCGCCAGTCAACATCTCTTTGACCGCTTGTTGCGGCTCTTTTAAGAGTTGATGCATCACCTTTGCAACGCAGGCTAACGTATTAATGACTACATTGAGAAGGTGGCGTAGAGCGCCGCACTGATAAAGTGAGTTGCCTACCAAAAAACCTGCCATCCCAAGTAAAGTTAACGCAACTAGGTGGGCATGCATAGCTGACGAAAAGACCGCTTGTGTCAGCGAAGCACTTAGAACAGCAGCACAGGCAATTCCACCCACTTGTTTTGACGACAATTCACCCATTTTTTTCAAATAACGGGGCCATCTATCTGTCGGACGTAACTTATCTGCTTGGCGATTAGCATAAATAGAAATTCCAAACCCACATAAAGCTGGTAAAGTCATAGTTTACTCCCTTGAAAAAGCCATTCAAGAAAGTTTTAGCATGAGCAATCTTTTTTTTACAATAATTTTTGATAAAGAGAGGGCGAGAAAGTAGAAAAAGTGCCCGAAATTTTTATCGAAATTCGCCGGGAAAACCCTCTCCTCTTCAGGTGAGGAATGAGATGCAAAAAACATCCCCTCTTAAAAAAGTTGGGATGTTTTAAATTCAACTTGTCTAAAGACCTAGCCGCAGGACATGCGGAAAATAACGCTTGTCAAGATAGTGTGAAGAGGATGTCAACCATTGGTCGTAAAACCGGGAAAGAGCGTCATCCCCCCATCGACAAAAAGACTCGTGCCATTGATGTAGTCAGCTAAATCAGATGCGAGCCATGCGGCGGCGCGCCCGATATCTTCGATTTCCCCAATTCTCTTGTAAGGAACAACCTGCATCAACGCTTCGTAAGCTTGAGGTGTTTCCCACGCTTTTTTATTAATCGGTGTCCGAATGGCGCCGGGGCAAATGCTATTGACGCGGATGTGATGAGCGGCGTGCTCTTGGGCTATACTCTTCATCAGAAGCATCACGCCCCCTTTTGACGCCGCGTAATTGGCATGCCCAGACCAGGGAATCATTTCATGAACAGAGCTCATGCAGATGATTTTTCCCGCTGCGCAGGAAACCTTTTTTACGACCCCACGCCGCAAAAATTCGCGGACTGCTGCGCGCGCGCAGAGAAATTGTCCTGTTAAATTAACGCCGATGACCTTATTCCACTGGTCAAGACTCATCTCTGTAAAAGAAGCGTCTTGTTGTAATCCTGCATTGTTGATTAAGATGTCGACCGTTTTCCACTCGCCAATGACCTGCTTAAACATCGCGTCGACATGATCTTCACGCGCAACATCGGCTTTAATCGCGAGGACACGTTGACCAAGGTCGCTTATTTCTTGAGCGACACCATCGGCCTTTTCTTTAGAAGCGCTATAGTTGATAGCAACATCAGCGCCAGCACGTGCCAAAGCGAGTGCAACACCCTTGCCAATTCCCGAGCTCCCACCAGTAACAAGGGCTTTTTGTCCTTGCAGCCAAGTTGACATCGTTGCCATGCGATCAGCGCTCATCGCGTTCTCCTTTTTTAGATCTCTACCAAAAGTCATTATGCCTATCCATTCTTTTGTTGACACCTCCCTCGATGTAAGGATGGATCAAAGCTAGATGAGCAAGCGTTTGCCAACATCGATTTGAAAAAAAAAGCACCCTTCCTTTATCCCGAAACAAACACCAAAATTTGAGGTAGGATGCCGCTCGTCAATGTCGTTCTCAAGATAAGTCATGCTTTTCCCAGGCTGACAACGATGTTTTTGCACTTTGGATTAGCTGCTGTTTCATATTATCACCTGATTTCTGATAGCGTTTTTTTTAATACAGCGTTCGCCTCGGCTCGCGGCTTGGAAAATATCGCCAATCACTTGCTCTTCCCTGTTCATTATCTATGTGGCGCAAAAACAGTTTCTGTCGATGAAACGACGGGGCAATATCAACTTAAGCTCCGGTTCCACTATGAAACGGGAAAGAGAATGTATACGCCGCTCGCCCTCTATTTTTTCGGCCCTGGAGCTGCGCTCGGTACATTATGCAAAGGGGTGGCACTTCTTTCGCCTCAAGTGTGGGAAAAACATGTCCGTTTAAAAGCGCAACTTCGAGAAACAGCGGCGATTTCCAATCATGCCTTTTATCAAGAGGTCGGTCTTGAAATCAATGATTTCCTCACTGCTGAGTGGCTTGTAGCGCATCAACATGAACGCCGCCCAGAAGCTTTCTCCCATTTGCAAGCGGAAAAAGACGCGCTTCGAGCTATTGCCCAAGCACTCTATGCTCAACAGATCCCTTTTTGGGTCGACGGCGGCACATTGCTCGGCACCTACCGCTACCAGGGTGTCATTCCTTGGGATTACGACATTGACATCGGCGTGATTGCCAACGACTTTGACAACGTTATGCACGCGTTAAATGCGTTAGATCCTCAAAAATACATCGCTCAAGATTGGTCGAGTCGCGGTGTCCCTTCATCTTATATCCGCGTCTATGTAAAGGCCACTCATACCCATATCGATATCTTTCACTATAAATTGGATCCCAACGCAAAGACGCTCACATTTATCTTGTCGTATGAAAAAAGTGCTTTTATGGCTGAGGAGTGGAAGCAACGTGAAAGGACCCATATCAACGCCATTCCCTTTTCCGTCATTTTTCCGCTTAAAAAAGGGCTGTTTGATGGAATGGACGTTCCGGTACCCCAAGATACCAAAAAATATCTACAGTTTAGATATGGTGAACACCTTGAACCCGTTAAAGTCTATAATCCCCTAACAGGGTGTTATGAAAAAAACCATGACCACCCTTACTGGAAGATTCCCTTAGTTAAGTAGTCGGTAAGCAACGCTGCGCGTGTCTTCTCTAAACTTGACCTAGCCAATCCTTGTTTGCTAAAATGATCGACCGACACGGATAGGGGCTACTTTACCCATCAACACCCTGGAGCGCTGGCGTGGGCAACATTCCCGCTTCTTG
>CAYTIT010000177.1:0-3432 GCA_964437975.1 uncultured bacterium | reverse complement strand
CAAAAAACACCCCCAATCCACTCACCGTCAATAAGCAGGTCGTCGCAAATTTCTACCAAGCGATGCGTCAAGGCGATATCAAGAAAATCGACACCCTTTTAGCGCCTAATTACCAAGTCATCGACTCAACCGTGATCGTTAATCCTTCCCGTTCTCAGTTCGATGCCTTCAGCTCAAATATCGACCTGCGCGTTAAAGCATTGCATAAAGCGCTTCCTCAATTTGACCTCTCTGTTGTTCACATGCTTGCTGAAGGGAATAAAGTTTTTGCTGATGTCCATATCGCTGGAGTTCAGCGCGGCTTCTTTTTAGGCGTGCAACCAACAACCAAACCCGTTAATATAAGAATCTTTGCCATTTTTACGTTAAGCGAAGGAAAGATCGCCCAGATCAATGAAATGTGGAATCAACTTGCTGTTATGAAACAACTGGGCAATATTGCCCTCTAAAGCTTTTACCTTAGAGAAAAATGAAAAAAATTGCCTGCGTTTGCTCTCTTTTCTTTTTGCTCGCGTTCGGCTGCGGCATTGCTTATATCTACTACTTCCAAGAAGACCTTCTTTTTCAAAAAACAACGCTTCCTCAAGACTACACATTTACCTACTCGCAACCTTTTAAAGAAGTTTTTTTGCAAACAGAGCCCGATACGCAAATTAACGCTCTGTACTTTTACACTACCCGTCCTAAAGGGCTTGTCCTCTATTTTCACGGACGCGGCGGCAATTTGGCGCAAAGCTGGGGAAAAATTGCCGAAGAATTTACCTCGCGCGGCTATGATTTTTTTATCATGGATTACCGGGGATTTGGCAAAAGCACCGGCTCTCTTAGCGAAAAGTCTCTTTGTTTTGACGCCGAGTTTATCTATGATTACCTTAGTCAATTTTTCCCTGAAGAGGAAATTATCGTATATGGCCGCTCTTTGGGAACGGGAATAGCCACCTACCTCGCTTCTAATCGCAACCCGAAAATGCTCGTTTTAGAAGCTCCCTATTTTAGCATTTTAGACCTCTCGCCCAGCCACCTTCCCTATCTTCCGAGGTTTCTTATTCCCCTTCTTTTAAAATACCATTTGCGGACAGATCGGTGGATCACAAAAGTCGTCTCACCTATTTACATCTTTCACGGCACAGAAGATGAGCTCGTTCCCTATGATTCAAGTTTGCGGTTGATTAAGTTGTTGGCGCATAAAATGAATGCCAATCTGATTACGCTTGAGCGGGGCAAGCACAACCATTTGAGAAAACACCCCAAATATCAACTCACCCTCGACCACCTCCTTCAATGACGGGGAAAGAGATGATCGAGCGCCGGTTGATACATCTGGCGCAAGGGGTGCTCTTGTGATCCAAACCCTTTACACGGCACGGTACTCCCAGTAATATCTTGAATCCAGAGCGTTTCGAGCTCCACTCGACCCAAAAACCGGCGCTTCGACTTGATCCGAACCACGAGCTTATAGGTTCCGTTATGGATGAAAAAGACTGAAGGGGCCTTGCCCCCGTTATAACGCGCTGTGATGGCGAAAGGAAACCGCTTCGAGGAAAGAATCGACTGACCACTCCAAAAAGAGGTCGGCCAAGGAGTGTCTGTGACATAGTCTAATAACGTCGGGAAGATATCGACATGCGAACTCAACATGTTGCTAAAATCGATCGTATGTGCTCGCCTATTCACCCCAAGCTTATAGTAAATCGGCACGCGCGTCTGCACTCGGCTCAGGTGAGAAGCATGAAACAGTTGCCCTTCTTCAAAAAATTCCTCTCCGTGATCTCCTGTCACAACAATCACCGACTCGTCGTAAAGCCCTTTTTTCCGAATAGCTGCAATCACTCGGCCCAATAAAGAGTCGACATAGTGAATCGCATTCCGATAGCGGTTTTTCAGCAGTTCAATCTCTTCAGCAGAATCGGAAATCTGCAAGTTCGTTCCCTCTGGGCTAAAAGGGTGGAAGGGGGTCGAGTAGTCGTCAGGCCAACTGTAGTTAAAATGTGTCGAATCGAGAAAAAAAATGTAGAGGTTCCCCGTGTCTTCTAAAGATCGGTCAAAGTCGGTCAAAAATTTTTCGACAGCGCGTTGATCTGATTGCCATGTTTTAACGGGAAAATAGTGAGGGTAGACGTGATAGGAATCAGCTAAGTGCTGATCTTTCCCAAAAATCCGTTCTGCCATGCGGTAGTATTTGAGCTGCGCTGCCGAATAGACATGGATGCGATACCCTAGCTTCTTCAACACTCTCAAAGGTAAGCTTCCCCTTTGATAGTCCTCTTTTTTTCCGTGCGCCCAATATAAAGCATGATTGGCATGAAAAATAGTGTACCACGAGGTTTGCGTCCCATTGCCGCCTGAAAATGTCTGACCCGGCCTGATATTCTTTCCACGAAAACGCGATAAATGCGGCGCTGTCTTTTCAGAAATAAAGTCTTCGCGCAAGCTTTCCATCACAAAGAGGTAAATGTTCGGCTTTTTTTGCGCTTTGACCTCCGCTGATGTGACATAGTTCAGCGCTAAACGCTCGCCGACTGGAGGTTGTAATGCTCCTTTCAACTTGACGACCTCTCCTTGCTGGGTCAAAAAAGTCGATTTCCAAGGCAAAATACGGCAATAGTGGTGGTAAGCTTTGTAATCGAAGCGCGCTGTCCCAACCAAATCAAGTACAACAAGCCCAATAGGTAAGGCAAAAAGCGCTGCTAAAAGGTGCTTATGCGCAATAGACAAGGGGCGGCGGCTGTGAATCTTTTCAAACATTTTATACAGGCCAAGAGCCAATAAGGGGAGTAAAAAGGCCGACACAATGATAAAGACAATCCATTTTTGCAATGTGATTTCAGACAGTCGAATCAGCTCAATGAAGTTATCCCACGTCTCGTGAATCGCGAGATCGATCGCGTAGTAAATTGACATATCCATAAAGCGAATCAAGAGAAAATCGATGTAGTGCATGACGAGAAAAAAGAAGCAGAAACCGATAAAAAAGTAAAACAAGAGCCCATGGCAAAACCTTTTCATCAAGCTTCCAATCAGCACTAACCCGCCGACTTCAAGGACGCTTTGTCCTAGTGCATAGATGAGGAAAAGGGCAGAAAATTCTCCCCCTTCGCTCTTAAGCGAGAAAAAGTGAAGAACATTGAGCCCAGCTAAGCCGATGAACAAAAAGATAAAATAATAAGGATTAACTGTGAGCTGTTGGCACAGCCAGTCATAACAACGCGCGACCCAACTTTTTTTGATGGGCATTCTGCCTCCCCCTTACCTGGTCGAAAGTGTGCTCACACGCGAAAGAAGCCCCCCTCTTTCCCCGAGCCGGCAACACAACCATTTTTTCTTCTATACCTTTTAATTAACACGTTCCGGGGTTTATAAAAATAAATAAAAATAGATATTTTTTATAAGCTGTTTAAATATATCAACTTTTAAAGTATAAAAAAATTATGC
>CAYTIT010000176.1:0-3504 GCA_964437975.1 uncultured bacterium | reverse complement strand
TTTTTTAAAAGCTCGCCGCGGCGCGGATGGTCCCAGCAACCCATGCCTAGGTGCGTGAAAGGGGGCTGAACTGAAAAAATAGCGATGGTTAGCTGCTCAGGACGACCCGGATATGCTCGCAGTTGTTTTGACCGCATGTACATCCGACGGGGCTGCCAAGATAAACTTGGTAGTGTTCATTGTGGTCGAGTGGGTTGGTGACTAAGTAGCGTTTGTCTCCTTCGTGTTTAATATCCCAGTTGCGGAATTGCAACTCGTCTAAAGAGACCTCTTCTTCTGTCTCCTGTTCTGTCTCTGAGGGGGAGTCTGCATAGACTGCGCGTGCAATTTGACAGTACATGCAGTTGCAGTGAGGCTCTGGTTTAGGAGCATTGACATGTTTAGGGTCGAAACCCATTGCCTGGGTAATCGCCTGAATTTTTTCAATGATTTCTTGCGGCAAGTCTGGCAGTTGCGCTTGGTCGGGGTTGTGCTGAAGCATCGAAGTGAACTGCTCGACTCCTTCGCCATTTGGCAAGGCAAAAGGGAGACCCATGGAAAAAGATAGAGCGTTTTTGGGGGGAGGAGTGGTTGGAGACTCATGAGTGGAGGCGGGCTCAGCTTCGATAGATTGGGTATGCGCGGCAAAAATGTGTTGGAGCGTTTTTTGGTCTAAGTCGGGAATTTCAATTTGGGAGTTATTGTGCAAAGTCACGACGAGGAGAGGGGCATGGATGTCGCCTTTAATATGGAGAGAGCTGATGTTTTTCCACGAAGTGGAGAGGTAAGGGGGAAGACTTAAAACATGGCGGTTAATTTTTTTCATTGTCACCTCCTGCCGATCAATCGACTCTTGTAGCCCTGATTATAAAGGAATAAGCCCTAAGATGTCAAGATAATTAGCACTCAAGGCGGTGGATTGCTGGAAAAAAGCCACTTCCCTGGAAAAAGGTCGCAGTAGATAAAAAATTTTTTATTCTCGGTTTTTTAACAAAAGGGATGCTAAGGAAAAAATAGGGGTGCCTCGGTTATTTGACGGGTTGTCGTGCAATGGACGTTATTGATGAGGTTTTGAGTGGCTTGGTATATTAGGGATTTTTTCTCGACAAGAGCGTTTTGACGCTTCCCAGTTGCCACAACCCTGAGAGTGTCAGTGTGAGAGAGGCTCTGAGAGGATGTTGTATACCGATTCTTGAATCATGATCGGTATATAGGGAGAAATTTTAAGGCGCGCAGCTAAAAAGGACACACACCTTCCTTAGATTTATCTTGCGTTGACACGATTAAAGAAAAACAGGCAGTTCAAGTAGGAGTTTTTTGATGGCAGAAAGAACATATGTCCTAGATACCAACGTTTTGTTACACGATCCTGAAGCTTTGAAAAAATTTGAAGGACATGATGTTGTTATTCCCCTGGTTGTTTTAGAGGAGCTCGATAAAATGAAGGCGCTTACCGGAGGGTTGGGAAAAAATGCGCGCCACGTTATCCGGTTTTTAGGGGCACTTAAAGGGGATCTTTTCCAGGGGGTTGCTCTTTCCCCGCAGCAAGCTTTATCGGTTTATGTTGACCACAAGGAGATGGATCGAGAAGGTTTTCCGCTGCAGCTCGACCAAAAAAGGCACCGCATTTTATTTGCTGCTTATAAACTAAAAAAACAGGGCAAAGAGGTTGTCGTTCTCATTTCAAAAGACTTTGTCTTGCGCATTAAAGCAGAAGCTATTGGCGTTCAAACGCAAGACTATGATCATTTTAAAGAGTCTTACCAGTACCTTTACCGAGGGTGGCGTCAGTTAGAACTGCCTAAAGCGGATGTTGATAGCTTTTCTATTCAGGGTAAACTCGCTGTGCCAGAGCTCACGCTCTTTCCCAATGAATACTGCTATTTAAACAGCATAGAGCAATCAACAGCCCTGGGCAAGTACAATGCGTGTGCAAGCGCGCTAGAGCCTGTGTCTTTTTCTGAAAAAATTTGGGGGATAGCGCCGCTTAATGTTGAACAACAGTGTGCTTTTGATCTACTCCTACGGGATGATGTTCAGCTCGTGACACTCATCGGGCAAGCTGGGACGGGCAAGACGTTACTCGCCCTTGTTTGTGGGTTGCACAAAGTTTTTGATACAGGGGTCTACCACCGAATTATCATCAGTCGCCCGATTATGCCTCTAGGGAAGGATATCGGCTATTTACCGGGAACAAAAGAAGAGAAGATGTACCATTGGATGCAACCTATTTATGACAATCTCGAATTTATTTGTGAAGTGCACTCTGGGAAAGAAAATAGCGGGTTTTCTAAGCAGTGGATTGTCGAAAGCGACAAGATTGAGATGGAAGCTGTTACTTTTATCCGTGGACGCTCTTTTGCCAACACCTATGTGATTATCGACGAGGCGCAAAATTTGACACCGCACGAGGTGAAGGCCATTATTTCGCGGGCGGGAAAAGGGACGAAGGTGATTTTAACAGGTGATCCAACGCAAATCGACAATCCCTACCTTGATAGAAATTCTAACGCGCTTACCTATGTTGTGGAAAAATTCAAGCCCTATTCGCTTTACGGGCATATCTTCTTTGAAAAAACAGAGCGGTCACCGTTAGCAGCGCTAGCTGCCGAAGTTCTTTAGTCGAATGCGAGATCAAACTTACGGCTTTTTTGCCATAAGTTTGATCAGTAAACTTGATTTTCAAGCTTTTTAGGCGTGTCGCCTAGCTGCTTAAATAGGTGATAGCATGGCCTAATAGGCTTTTTGATTCTTGCGCTGCTTTGTTTAGGGTGGTGTTGATGAAGTCACTCAATTGATGACATGTGTATTTTAGCTTGTTTTTGGCTTTGCCTGTGATGTACTTAACATTTGCAAGAAAGATGGATGCGTTGTAGTTAAAGATTGCCTGATTTTTATCGCCGGTCAAGCTATCAAGCTCTTTCTTTAAAGCAGCCTTTGTTATGTTCTTTAGATGGTTAAGATTAGTTTTTTTTTGATCGTATTCGTGTTGCAATCGGTGTGGATTTTCGCCGAAGAATCCAGCGATTATTTTAAAGAATAAGCCCGGATTGTTGACTAAAATAAAAGATAAGCGTCCATATATTTTATTGGCCCTACAAACCCTGGCCCTTGTATGCTTAGTCCTGGCTGCTATGAATCCTTTTCGTTGGCAGTATATGCAAAATGTCAATCAGTATGGGGTAGACATTGTCTTATGCTTAGATATCTCCGAGAGCATGAGCAGTGACGATATAAAGCCTAGCCGTCTAGAGGCTTCAAAGAGTGTTCTATCAGATTTCATCACCCAACGAAGTACCGATCGTTTGGGTTTGGTAATTTTTGGGAGTCGAGCATACGTTCAAAGCCCCCAAACCGTGGACTATCGTGCGCTACTTGAAATTGTGGCAACGGTACAAAACGGCACCGGAGAGCTTGGGAACAAAACGGCCATTGGCGATGCTCTAGCAGTGTCTGGATCTCGATTGCTAGACTCAAAGGCCGCTACCCGCTTTATTATTTTAATTACTGACGGGGAAGACAATG
>CAYTIT010000175.1:0-3553 GCA_964437975.1 uncultured bacterium | reverse complement strand
GAGTCAACCGAAAAAACAGCCTAGCGTGCCCAGTCCAGAGAATATGAAAGTTGTCGAGGCTATAGAGGTTGTAGGGAAGAAGGAAACTTCTATTCCGAGAGTGATATAGAGAGCCAGCCTGTTTGCCTTTAGAACCCCCTGGATGTATCCATGGGGAGGCTCAGAACACAGTGGCTTACCCTCAAGTCATTTGCCTGGAAGGAGAGATGTGCTAGCTTGTTTTTGCCGGGCTAGTTTCTTGGGAGGTTCCTTCCGTGCTGGGAGGTGAGGTGGGAAGATCCTTTGCACGACTTGCCATGCAAGCATAATGCCTAAGCAAGCCTCTGTCCCCCACCATCCACCGTCTTCTTTCATTCCGAGGCGGCTCCGCGCAATCGATTGACCAAGCTGGATAGGCAAAATCACAAAAATAGCCGCTAATAGAATAAAAAGAGCTACTTTGGCGACTTCTATTGCGATTGTCCCTAATGACGTTAAAATGCCTTGTTTTTTTTCTTCTGTGTTGACTGGGTTGGTTTTGACATTCGTAGACATTTTTTGAAGCAGCCCCTCATTCATCCAGCTAACCGCAAAAGACGTGCTCGCAATCAGACCCATCGCAACGCATTCATAGAGAGCAAAAAAATTTTCAGTATGAGGGCTCTGAAATACACAAGCCAGAAGAGTGGCAGTGCAAGCCCAAACGAGAGCGGTCCGGACTTTGTTATTGGGCGGTTGTGATGCCATTTTTTTTTCAGGTAGAGCTTCGCATTCTTCTTTAGGCAACGCCCCATCCATATTCATATCACAGTTACTTACATCATGCACGTGCATAAAAAAATTCAACCAGGCTATATTGCAATTAATTGTTTTAATTAATTATAACACAAAAACCATAAAAATTAAAAGTAGTTTTTTTAAGCTTAGACAAGCTTGATCTGATCGGGACGGCTAGCTTGTAGAGACGTCCCCGATGTCGTTGATCTCTCCAGTTTCTAAGAACAGGTCGAAAATATGTTTAAATTTTTTTATACAGAGCCCCAAAGAGCGTGTCGTTCAGAACAGGGAAAAAGTCATTGAGTACCTTACCTTCGAACCTGAGAAAAGCTAGTTTTTGACTAGACCGATTTTTGAATCATCATCGGGATAAAGCTTGTTGCCAAAAAAATTAGACAAGTTTGGGGGTGAGAAGCTAGGCACCATCCGCAGAAAAACTTCATTTTGTCAAAGAAATCTCTTGCAAGATAAAAGATAAATTTTATGATGTCTTTAAGAGGTTGTTGCACAGAATTTACCAAAAAACAAAGCACGATAGCCTCTTTGTTGCTGGTCTAAAAAAATGCCGCTATAGCGCTCATGAAAAAAACGGCTGAAAAAAGTTGTTGTTCCGCTTAAAGCCACATGCCGGATGAGAAGCAGGAAAAAACTTGGCACACTTCCCGATTGCGGAAACTGCTAGGGCATCAGGAGGGTAGCTTTTGGCTTGCCCGTTGGAAGACATCAGAGGAGTATAGCTTTGCAGCAACTATAAGGCGCTGCCTACATTTTTCAGCTTGCAAAAGGTTTTCATGAATCCATCTCCTACTTTTCCTCAAGACCTCTTCTCGCAAGGAGAGAAAGTAGATCCGTTTTCGGCGCAAACGCCCTTCTTTAAAAGAGAGGGCGAATTGCAGCGCTTTACCCGCCAAGTTTCTTTTAAGTCTCCGCAGCTCTTTGCTCCCATCACGGGCCCGATTGGCTGCGGGAAAAGGACCTTAGCGCTTCAATTTATCCAGCGCTACCACGCTCTTTACACCTCGGTTTTTTGGATTCCCGCAGCAACCCAATCTGAAATTATCGCCGCTTATCACCGCATTGCCAAAGTATTAAAGATCAAAGACACCTTGTGTTCTTTGACATCGTTGCTCGCAGCTATCCAAGAAAAACTCAAAGGGCAGAGGTGTCTTTATGTGTTTAATAACGCTCCTAGTGCGACGATCCTCACCCCCTTTCTTTTCCCAGAGGCAGACCGCTTGATTATTTCGCTCCATAGTTCTCCTAGAGCCTGGCCACGTCCCCCCTTTCACATTGCCCCTTTTTCCGACCAGGAAATCCTTGAGTTTATCGACTATTATCAGGCTTCGAGTATGTGCAAATCTCCTGCTTTTGATCTTTTTTTACGCCTTATTTCTCCCTACCCTTTAGCACTTTTCTATACCTTAACACTCATCAAAAAAACCCCAACATTCTCTTTGCACGACCTTCTTGCAACGATTCAAGCTCAACCCCCGCTTTTTCGGGCTCTTTTAAAAAACTCTAAAAATTGCGCCCATTACTACCAATTGCTGCGCCACCTTGTCTCTCTTCTCCGATCGAATTCAAAGAACAGACTTTAGGGGAAATTGGACGAGAAGTTGTTGCCATCGAAGAGATGTTTGCTGGGTAATATAACAGACAATTTCGTCTGCTGGTAAGCGGGCAAATGCTTCGATTTCACCGTCAGTTAATCGAAAAGCGATGGCCATTCCCCCCTCGTTACACTCAAACAGATGCTCAATACGACGCAACGCGCAGCGCAAAAGGCGATGATCTTTTCTTAGCCAGTAAGCCAGAACGCCGAGATAGGTGGCGGGAAGAAGTGCCATCCACTCGACTTGTGCTTCGAGCCAGGAAGGCGCAAAGCCCAAACATGCTGCGCAATGCAAAGCAACAACACCTCCGAGCATCGCCAACACAGTTGTTGTTTGCCTCGGTTGACGAAATAGCCCACCCCAAAAGTTGCGCCATTTTTTATCAGATAGGGCGCAGGCAAAAATCTCTTCGAAGCGCGATGCGGGATAAGCCGATCGAAGAGCGTGAAGAGCTTCATGAGCTAGCACCTCTTCTTTACGGTAGCCGAAATAACTTCCCCGTTTTAATTGTGTGCGCAATTGAATCAATGGGAAGGGGCTCCCTGTAGAGTGAGTATCAATCCAAGACATCGCTCCATACCAGGGCTTCAAGCGGCGGTTCGAATAAAAAGCGACAATCCAATCGGGCGCTAGTCCCAACTTAGCTGTCAACGTTGCCAAAACAGGTTCCCACTCTTTTGGGGCGACGATCTCGCCAGCTTGATGGCTAAAAGAAGAAGGGTTTGCGCGCACCTCTTGCAACAGCTTGACCCTTTGGGTAAAAAGAGCCAAAGATTCTCGCGGGCCAGCTATCCACCCACGACGCCCCCACCTTGTTAGATGGTTGTGCCAGCCAACGCGCTTAGTTGGATGTCGATTGCCCATGTCAAGGGCGCTCGTGATCTTTGGCAACGCGTTGCAATAATCGATAGCATCTAAATGTAATAGCTCCTAAGCACACGATCAAACCAAGAAGAATCAGGGTAAAGGTGAATATGTTTGTGTTTTTCCGCTTTAGGTAGTCGAGCTCGCGGCGGGCATCTCTTTCAAAGCGCGTTTCGTAATTGAGCCATGTCACTTGGTGTTTGTGATGAGCATATAAGCCAAAATCGCCATCGATCTTATTGAAGAACCCTGCGGGGAAGACAATGTTTTTATTTTTATGTTTGGCTCCGACGAGTTCGATCGCTTCTACAAAACGGAAG
>CAYTIT010000174.1:0-3577 GCA_964437975.1 uncultured bacterium | reverse complement strand
AAATTAAAGAGACTGAGTTGAGCCGCGAAAACAAAGCGTCATTGCGCCGTGAACTCGACGCTGTGCAAAGTGAAGCGGTGGGTAAAATCAAAGAAGCGGCGTCAGCGTTGGCTGATGCGGAAAAAGAGCGCGTTGCTGAGTTTAAAATTACGTTAGAAAAAACGTTAGAAGAGGGGGCTAATCTTGCGCTTGAAGTTATCTTGGATAAAGAGCAAGAGTTACTTGAAACTTTTGAGGGGCTCTCTTTGCTCCCCGTTCAGCAGCACGCCTTTGAACGGCAATTTTCGGACTTGCGCAGCTTTGTTCTCGATAAAAAAAGTGTCGCTAGCACCTCAACAGAAGAGCTAGAGACTCTTTACGAAGAAAGAGAGACTCAGGTTGAAGCGATCCGCGAGCAAGTCGAAACCTATCGCCTTGAAATGGGAGGATCGGGACTTGACTTTGAGCAGGCTATGACCTATCGTGAGCTTTATGATAGTGCCAAGATCCACCTCAATCGCGAGTTGGAGGCGTTTGACGAACTCAGAGAGAAGTTAGGTGACTGAAACGATTGACGTCTGTTAGCGCTTTTGATCTCGATCACACCTTAATTCGAGTGAATACGAGTTTCCTTTTTTTCCGCTATTTAATGCGCAAGCGCCTTTTTCCTATTAAAGCGTTTTCTCAAGCTTTTCTTATTTCGTTTGAGCATCGCTTTTTCCACCTTGGCTTGGACGCTCTACACGAAAAAGCTTTTCAGTTCTTTTTGCGCGGAAAGCAGCTTGCTACGCTCCAAAGTGAAGTCAAACAGTTTTTAGCCGATGAGTTTTACCAGTTTTTTTACTTTCCTGCCCTTTCGCGCTTGCGCCGCGCTCAGCACGAAGGACACCATACGCTTATTTTGTCGAGCTCTCCGTCGTTTATTGTTGGGCCGATTGCACATTATTTAGATGTTGCGCTGTGGCGCTCTTCTGAGTACACGACAGGTGAAGATGGCCGATTTAAGCAGGTGGGTTCGGTGTTATCTGGCGAGGAAAAAGGGCGCTATCTCAAGGCATTTGCCAAAGCACATCACATCCCGGCAAACGAGGTCGTAGCTTACTCTGATAGCCCACTTGATTTGCCTTTTTTGATGGCTGCAGGAAAAGCTGTTGTTGCCAACCCTTCTAGATATATGAAGAAGATCTGCCGAAAAAAGAACTGGGAAATTATTTAAAAAGCAGGCAAAATTACAAGCTATACTGGTTGCTAATGGAACCAAAGGTGAAAAAGAAAAAAGTCGGTTTTTTGGTGGTACGTTTGATCCGATTCACCTTGGTCATCTCAACTTAGCGCTCCGCATTCGCGAGCAGCAAGGACTTGATGAGGTTTTGTTTTGCCCTGCGCATCTTTCCCCGGCTAAGCAGCACTATCCGCCTCATGCTATTGCTAAGCACCGCTTAAACATGTTAGAACTTGCTCTTGAAAAGATGGCGCACGCAAGCGTTTATGCAAAAGAGCTCTTCCGTCCACCTCCTTCTTACACTGTCGATACTGTTCGCGCTCTTCTTGAAGAGGAAAAGGGGGTAGAGCTCTATCTCATCTTAGGCGAAGATGCTGCAGAATCGCTGCATCAATGGAAGGGTGTTGAAACGTTGTTGAGCTTGGCTTCTCCCTTGATTGGAACCCGTTTTGGTCAAGTAAAAAAAGAACGACCTTCACCTAGTGCGGCAATTTATCAAAAAATTTCTAAGGGGGTGTGTGTGATTGCGGCGATGGATATCGAAGCAACTGAGGTTCGCGAGCGGCTCAAAAATAGACTTTATTGCGACCATCTTGTGCCGGCAAAAGTGCTAGACTACATTTATCAAAATAGATTATACTTATGATGAATGTTTTTGCTAAAAATTTTAATTTTTTAACCTGGCGCGGGCTTCTTTTTGATGCACGTGTTAAAAGGGTGTAGTAGAATTATACCGATCATGATTTAAGAATCGGTATAACTTTCATTGATTTCATTCGGATACACCCTTGATAAACCTATAGAGTCAATGTGACGCGAGACGACTATTATACGCTTATCCGCCGTTTAGCTCAGCTCCTTTTTGAAAAAAAGGGGAGCCAAATTATCGCTCTTGATCTCCAAGGCATTTCATCGACAACCGACTACCTCCTTATTGCTAACGGCAATGTCGAACGCCATGTCCTTGCTTTGGCGATAGAAATAGAGAAGATGACGCGGCGCACTGCAAAGATGAAACTTTATCACGAGGAAGGAAAGGGGAATGGAGATTGGGTTGTTCTCGACTACTTTGATTTGATGATTCACCTCTTTATTCCTTCAATGAGACAAAAATATCAGTTAGACCGTTTGTGGCCCGAAGCGAGGGTGATCGATCTCGATCTCAATCTTAACCCCGCCTCGCCGCAGGTGTTTTATTCGTGAGGAGAAAGAGATGGAAAAAAGACGGCGCATTGTAGTGACAGGAATGGGACTTGTTTCGTGTTTTGGCACGGATCTCGACCTTTTTTATCGCAGCCTACTCGAGGGTAAAAGCGGTGTGCGTCCTATTACCCGGTTTCCCTGTGACGATTTTTCTACGCGCTTTGCAGCCGATGTGCGCCCTTTTGATACAGAAAAGTATATTGAGAAAAAACAAGCGCGCCGGATCGACCCCTTTATTCGTTTTGCTTTAGTTGCCGGGAAAAGGGCCTTAGAGCACGCTCAAGTGACAGCTAAGGACGCAGACAAGCTGAACCGCGCGCGGTGCGGCATTCTCGTTGGTTCGGGTATGGGTGGAATGTCGGTCTTTTCAGGGGGAAGTGAGACCCTTGTTTCCAAGGGAGTGAACCGGATTACACCCTTTTTTGTTCCCTATATCATTCCTAATATGGGCGGCGCTTTGCTTGGGATTGACCTAAAATTTACAGGCCCAAATTACTCGATTTCAACGGCGTGTGCGACGGCCAACTATTGTTTAATTTCAGCAGCTGAACATATTCGGCGTGGTGATGCCGATCTCATGCTGTGTGGGGGCTCAGAGGCCGCGGTGAACCCCATTGGCATGGGGGGATTTATTGTGATGAAAGCGCTATCGCAACGCAACGACGCTTGTGAGCAAGCTTCGCGCCCTCTCGATAAAAATCGCGATGGTTTTGTCGTTGGCGAGGGAGCTGCTGTTCTCGTTTTAGAAGAACTTGAGCACGCTAAAAAAAGAGGCGCGCCTATTCTAGCTGAGTATTTAGGTGGCGCGGTTTCAACAGATGCGTATCACATGACAACACCTCTTGAAGATGGGTCGGGAGTTGCCCAAGCTATGGAAGGAGCGCTCGCAGATGCGCAGATCGACAGATCAACAGTTGATTACATGAACCTCCATGCGACGGCAACGTCTGTTGGCGATCTATGTGAAATCCGCGCGGTGAAAAAAGTGTTTGGATCGTATGCGTCACAGATCGACTTAAACGCGACAAAATCGATGACAGGACACTGTTTAGGGGCGGCAGCGGGCATTGAGGCGATCGCGACGATTCAAGCGATTCAAACCCAGCAGCTTCATCCGACGATCAATCTCGATGATCCCGAAGAAGAGGTGCAAGAGCTCTCGGTTGTCACAGG
>CAYTIT010000173.1:0-3623 GCA_964437975.1 uncultured bacterium | reverse complement strand
TTTTCCCTGCCCCGGGAGGCGGACAGCAAGTCGACCATGGATATAAGGGCAAGGGGGTTTTGCTGCATCGGATAGGTTCATAGACCGTCGGTATAGAGCAACCCTGACTCAAGGAGAGAGCGGAACCCTCTTTCTAAGGGCGTTGCAGCGCAGCGCGGAGACCTTTTTCCATCCGCCATTGATAAGAGTCAGCCGTTTTTCGGCTTTCCCTTTCCTCTTCTTGGCCATTTTGATAAAGGCCGTAGCGAGATAAAGCAACAGGAACTTGCCCTTCACGATCAAAAAATAAAAGGCTGGTCGCTTCGCTTCCATCGATGACCATCCCCTCAGCCCCTTTAAGGGGAAAAAGGAGAAAGTGAGGAGTTTGCTCTGAAATTCCCATAGCCAAATGTGGCATGTGCGCATGATGATACAAGCCAATACCTGGAGCGCTTCCCCCCCTTATAAAAGTCGCCATTTCCCCTTGCTGATTACCCAAACCAATGGCCGTTCCTCCTTCGCGCAGCGGGAAAAAAGTCCCAATCACCTCGTCTTGACCATTTTTAATCATCACTGCGGGGAACTCTCCCCCTTGCAGCTGAAGGCGGGGCTGTCCTTGATCATCATTCAATGTTAACAGTGCACTCTCCTGATCGCCTTGCAAAACAACCATCGGGGTTCCCTCTTCACTGCGAAGCACAATCCGCCGTGCATCAATCAGATCCGACCGCCCTTTAGCCAAGAAAAAGAGCGCAAAAAGGCCACATGCGATCACAAGCAAGGAAACATTGGCAAAAAAAAGAGCTTGGTTTAAGCGAAATATTTTTTTAAACGATGACATGTCAACTCTCCCTCGCGCACGGCACCCTCTAGTCAATCACCCTATTTTGTTCATACCTCTTTTTATTTTTTTAATCCAATGGGGTCGCTTCGCTAGGCAGGGGCTTCAACCCACTTTCCCTCTTGCTTAATCAACCCAATCAGCCGATCGGCTGCTTCTTCAGCGTGCACCCCTTTTTCGACCCGTTTTTTTCCAATATAAAGGTCAACCTTTCCCTTTCCTGACCCCACGTAGCCAAAATCGGCGTCGGCCATTTCTCCAGGGCCATTGACAATACATCCCATGACAGCGACCTTAACACCTGCAAGGTGCTTTGTGCGGCGGCGAATACGCAGCGTTGTTTCTTGCAACTCAAACTGAGTGCGCCCACACCCTGGACAGGAAATCAGATCGACAGCAGTGCTGCGAAGACGCGCCGCCTGCAACAGGTGGAAAACCAGCGCCCGCCTTTGAGCTAGCGGCAAGGGCATTTCCAGCAACACTCCCTCTCCGTAACCATCGCCTAAAAGAGCCCCCAGCTCTGCAGAAGCTTCAACTGTCATTGTGTCGTAAGAGCCGCTATACGTCGCGACTAAAACGACTGGGAGGTCAAGCTTAGTTTGGCAGAGCCAATCAAAAAAATAGCGCCCTTTGTGCACAATAGACGGAGACAACGCGAGAAAAATGACAGAAACTGGTTGTTTGAGTAAACGGTTCCACTCTAGAGCCCCTTCATCGCCAATCAAGACCGCTTGAGAGGGCGGGCCATTTTCAGCCATTTCGCTCAAAGTGGGCACGTAAATCGCATGCGAAGAGCCCCGTGCCCGTGTAAAAACTGCGATTCCCGCCTTGTTGAGCCGCGCGACATTGTCATCATCTGTCGCTGTAACATCGTCGATCCACACGCCGTCGATTTTTTGAAGGGCGCGACTCGTATTTGTCACGCCGAGATCTTGTAAAAGCGTTTGCGAAGTCAGCTCTTTCTTAGTCAAGGCCACAAGTGCGCTTCCTTTAGAGCGGATCAAAGGCACTTTCCGAATAAAGCGGCGCGTTGCAAGTTCGGTTGGCGATCGGACTTTTTCTGTAAAGGGAGCGAGACCTTGACCTTGTTGTCTTTGGGCAAGAGCTACAAGGTGGCGGCACGTTGCCACTTCTTCCCACGGATCTTCTGTCAAAGAGACGCGGATCGTATCGCCAAGACCATCGAGCACAAGCGCACCAATAGCCATCGCCGACTTAACACGCCCTTCTTGGCCACTCCCCGCCTCTGTCAGCCCAATGTGAAGCGGATAATTCCAGCCTCGCTTGATCATCTCTGCGACGAGCAAACGGTAAGCTTGGATCATAATCAGCGGATGGCTAGACTTCATGGAAAAGAGAAAATTGTGAAAGTCGCGTCCACGACACACCTCGGCAAACTCGAGTGCTGATTCAACCATTCCCTGCGGCGTATCTCCGTAGCGGTTCATGATGCGATCAGAAAGAGAGCCGTGGTTAACTCCGATGCGCAGTGCTTTTTTCTGTTCGATACACTTATCGACAAGGGGGGTAAATGCTTCTTCGATTTTCCGCCTCCCTTCGGCGTAAGAATGCTCATCCCATGCTAACTTTGCAAAGACAGCGCGGCGGTCGGCAAAATTTCCTGGATTGATCCGCACTTTGTCGACAAAGTCAACCACAGTCAGCGCGGCTGGTGGATAAAAGTGGATATCAGCAACGAGAGGGATCGTATACCCTCGCTTGATCAAACCATCTTTAATCGCTTCACACGCGAGCGCTTCTTTGTTCCCCTGCACAGTGACGCGGACAAGGTCGCACCCCGCATCGCTAAGGCGGATAATCTGTTCAGTTGTAGCAGCCACATCAGCTGTTTTTGAGGTTGTCATCGACTGGATACGAAGCGGATGGTTGCCACCAATGACAGTTTTCCCCACCGCAACAGGACGCGTTGGGAACCTCTTTGTTTGATAGGTCGATACGCAGTATTTCACAACTTACCCTTCGTGAGACACCCACTCGGTCTCGATTTTCGCTGCTAAGATAAAGTCGCTTTCAGAAAGCCCATCAATTTTATGTGTCCAAATAGTGACAACAAGCTGTCCCCACGACACATGTAAATCGGGGTGATGTCCTGCTTCGTCAGCGACCTGTCCAATCATATTAGCAAAAGTCAAGGCTTGCTTAAAGGTTTTAAACTGGAATGTTTTTTTTAAGTGGTGTTCTTCGATAATTTCCCATTCCCCTCCAAGTTGCAAGTAAAGGGGTTCTAAATCTTTTCCTTTAAGAGGTGTAACAGCTCCAATACAAGGTAAACATGTTTTCTTAGCTAGTTCTTTCATTTTCTCAGCTGAATCCTCCTTGTCAAACCGCGGCCCATTCAATTTTAAAGCTTAGCGCATCTCAGCTCGAATTGCAAACCCAGGCCCAGCAAGGGGATGCGCTCGAGGCGATCACCCAGAACAGAAAGCTGCACGTGCTGGCGGATATGTAGAAGAATGTTCTCCTTATCAAACCTGTCTTTCGCAAGTGTGTGTATGCGGAAGAAAAAAGAAAAAAAAGCTAGCGGAAAGATGGCATCATTGTCCATGTGGAGCTTCAGCCCAAAGGGACTTATTCAGCGCCTACCTTGCGAGTCATGTGAACAAAGATAAGCTCGACATTTCCCAAGCCAAAAAGGCTTAGGTGGCTGCGCAGCCGCTGCTACAGCGTGCGATGTCGAAGCTAAAAAAACAGGCGATTGGCAAGTCAAGGCTTGCCAGCTTTGGCCTAGGCCAGAGACAGAGCCTGTCGCACGCTAAAGAGAACATGAAAGTTGCCTGGGCTA
>CAYTIT010000172.1:0-3629 GCA_964437975.1 uncultured bacterium | reverse complement strand
CTTAACACTTCTGCTCTCGTCGCTTGACGGCCAACGCCAGCGACCAGCCCAGCATGTAAAGTCGCGAGCTGCTCTTTAATCGCTTCATCGCCTATTCCCAAACTCGGCGAGCGAAACTCATCGACTAACCAGCGCAAAGACTGCCCAAAGTCTGCGAGTTGCCCTTCCGATAAAGCGCCACTTTCACCAAGAATTGTAGCTTCTTTTTTCAACCGCGCGACAGTCACCTCTTGCGAATGGGGCACTGCTTGAATGATCACGCGACTCGTTCGAGATGGCGTATCATAAGCCGAACTTACAACAGTATACCCTTGCTTGGGCACTTCGATGCCGCTAAGCTCTAAAAACCGCAACGCTGCCGTACGGACCCCTTGCTCTAATACCATAAGATTGCTTGCTAAGCGCTCTTTTCCCTCTTTGTCAGTATGAACAGCTTCTAACAGTTCAAGGTAACGGTACCGATTTTTAGCGTCAGTAGACAGCTGCTCTTTAAATTTACCGGTAAATGTGACGAGGTTGTCGTTTTGGGCAACTTTGTTTGCCTCGTTTTGGTCGATTAAACCGAGGTTCACGAGATGTTCAACCTGATGGCTAAATGAAACGCTACTTCCCTTTTTTGTTGAGCGACTCTGCACAGCGAGTAAAATAAGAATTGCCGCCAATAAAAAGAGAATAAACCCACCGGGGAACCGTCGTTTTTGTTGAGAGGGCTGATTGGGATCGTCCATGGTCTTTTTTAATTTTTTCTTTAAAAGCTGCAGCCCCTTCTTCGAGTGTCGAGGCTCCTTATTTCTTTGTATGACTGACATGGAATTTCCTAAGCAACTGAAAAATGTTGGCATAATTTTTGGGATCTATCTATCTATTACACTTGCAATTCTTTAAGGGCTTTCCTAGAGGATTTCTCTTATTTTAGCATAAAGTCGGTTTTGACTTAAGCACTTATCTACCGCTCGTAGGAAAAATCACAAGGCAACAGCAATCGGCTTATCTGTCAAACAACTGCTGATAATTTGACCATTTTCTTTAAACAGCGGCGCTTTGTCGTGCAAAAATACAGGAACATGGTGCTTTCGATACCGCTCTTTTAATTTTTTTCTTAATTTGGGGTTGAGTTCTGTTAAAGAGAGGAGCTGGCGCGGCGGTGTGGGAAAGTAGAGCTCTCCTTGCCAAAAATCGCGCCACCCCTTTCTTTTTTTTCGCTCGATCACCTTCCAATGAGTCGGAGGCGATAAGCGCCGGGAAATTTCTTGCGATGTGATAAAAAGATGCGCACCGTTGACGATAAAAACGAGAGGAGGCGCTTGAATAAAGGCCTTGGAGGCGCGCGCGCGTATGAGCCCTACAAGTCGCTCTAAAGCCGTGCGCGAAAGGTTCCCGTTTTTTGTCGCCGCATAACGCAACAAAATCCATTTAAGCTCTAGCTCTTCATCATTAGGTTCGGTGTAAAAATAAGTTCCCAATGGCCCTTTAAAGGCGCGCCTATGCAACGCTTCCACCTTTTTATCTAAATAGCCTTGGACTTCTTGCCATAGATGGCCAAAAGCGGTGAAGTGGTGCGCCACTTTCTTGCCAAAAGAGCGTTCAAAGAGCGGAAAGACCTGCTTGCGCATACGCGCGCGCAAATAGAGGCAGTCACTATTGGTTGGGTCAGCTAGCGGCACAACCTGAAGCTCTTTTAAATAAGCAACTAGCTCTTCTTTTTTTGTTTCTAATAAAGGGCGATAAAAGACAACACCATCTATCAACCGCTCGCCGACAAGCCCTCCAAGACCGCGCAACCCTGCCCCCTCTCCCAAACGTTTGAGAACTGTTTCGGCCTGATCGTCAGCGTGATGAGCGAGGATCACAGCGCGGTACCCGCGCTGCGCACTTAGGCGCGCAAAAAAAGCAAGGCGCTCTTTGCGCGCATGGTTTTCTCGATCGCACTTTCCGATACTCGATGCAACATGCAAGTGGAACGGAAGCTTTAAGTGCAAAGCTAACGCGCGCAATTGCGCTGCATCGCGCCCACTTTCAGGTCGCCACCGGTGGTCGACATGCGCGAGCTCGAGAAAGAAGGGGGTTTTTTTTCGAAACTCGATCAACAAATAAAGAAGGGCGAGCGAGTCATTCCCCCCTGATAAGGCAAGTGCCACGCGGTCATGTGGCTTGATCTTGCCAACTAAAGTGGTCGCAACTCGCTGGGTCAAACGCCGCACATGGGTATTTATTGACCGCTTTTGCGTTGGCAAAAGGGACAATAGTGCGTCATTTGACTGCTCTTTGTCGGCAGGTGTTTCTTTTTGAGGATCTTTTGGCCACATCTTCGACAGGTTAACCGGTTGAATACGAGAAACCAACGGTAATCGACATGCTGCTCACAGCACCTTTTCACCGCCTTGATTCCCTCGCAAAGTTGGTGGTAGTCATCTTCATGCAAGGCATTTGCTAGCTGCCAAGGATCGAGTTTAGCATGGGCGAGAATTTCACATGCAAGATAGTTGCCAATCCCCGAAGGGGCGGTTGTTTGACATTGCAACTCTTGTTTTAAGGTTCTTCGCGTGCGGGCAAGACGGAGCTGCCAGTTGGCATAACTCACCATCACACAGGTAGATAGGTCGGGCGCTAAGGAGGTAAACTCGCGCGTATCGGCAATTTTTTGACAGGAAGCAAGGCTGATTGTCGCCAAACAACGTTGGTCGAGAAACCGAATGACAGCGCCGCCGCTAAAAAAAAAAGCAAGGCGACAAAACCGCTCTTGATTCTCAACAGAAAGGTGAAAAATCGCTTCGAGTTTGCCTCGGTAATTTTGACCCACCACGTGCGGCAATCCGGTAAAGCGGTAGTGCCAAATCATCACACCACAATCGAGCTCGAAAAAGGTATACTTTGCCTTGGTTGCTATTTGAATCAATTGCCGCCCTTCGAGTTGTTGTGCCACGTCGGGTGAAAGAATTTTTTCACCCCCAGGGTAAAGTTCGATTTTGGCAAGCGTTGTTCCCTCAAGTTGAACGCTACGCAAGATGTTGGCAATGCGTTGGACTTCGTAAATTTCAGGCACTTGTCACAACTCCCGATTTTTGGATCAAGATCGGTATACACACAAAACAGATTCAAGTATAGTTGATCATGGTAAAAATAGCGATTGTTTAACTATGGCTCTTCTTTGGCGTTACCTGCTTAAAAATTACAGCAAGGTATTTACCCTTTGTATCGCCTCGTTTATCGCTGCGCTCCTTGCGATGCGCTTTCAATCGATTGCCCGCCTTGCCTCTTTTTCCCAAAACCCCTGGTTGATCGCACAATTTGTTTGTTGCCAAATTCCCTATATCTTGCCTCTTGCTATTCCCGTTGCGAGCTTTATCGCTGCGTTGCTTCTTATGCAGCACCTGGGTAAAACGCACCAGTTAACAGCCTTGCGCGCTGCTGGGCTTAGCCTGAGCCATATCTACTCGCCCATTTTATGCGCTGCGCTTGCTCTTGCTTTGTTCACCTTTGTTCTTGCATCGGAAATCACTCCTCGGTGTCGGCTGTATGCGCAAGAGCTGACTTATAAGACGGTCTATTCCCACCCTTTACTTTTGATTCAAAAACCGAAACTGCTCAAGCTCTCAAATTCTTATGTTTCGATGAAAATGGATCCGACG
>CAYTIT010000171.1:0-3644 GCA_964437975.1 uncultured bacterium | reverse complement strand
TCCCTCGAGCGAAAGTTTTAGCATCGCGCCAGCTATCGAGTATAATCCGACTCAGTCTCTCGGTATTTTAGCAGGGGGGTGGGCCTCTTTAACAGGTAGAAATGCCAACCGCTTTGTTGCAGGGATCCTCACTGCGACTTATTACTGGTAACTTTCAGCAGCTAGTAGATGATGAGACCAAAGCAAGCGCCGACACAATCTAGCTAGCAAAGATCTCGCGCAAAAAAGAAGCCATTGCCTCATATGCTCGCTGGGCAGCGAGGGGGTTGTACATAACACCTAGCTTAACATCATTCGCTGTTGGATCGGTGAATCCATGCAACGTGTTTCCATAAGTATGGAATTGCCAGTCGGCATCCAAATCGGTCATTTCTTGCTCAAAAGCAGCAATGTCTTCTTGTGAAACCATTGGATCATCGCAGCCATGCAAGATAAGAATTTTTGCTTCTACCCGAACACCTGTCTCTTTTTTGGGCGGGTTCAAGAGCCCATGAAAGCTCACAACCCCTTTCACTGGACTGCCACTGCGCGCTAAATCGAGCGCGCATAAGCCGCCAAAGCAAAAACCAATCGCCGCGCACGGGCGACCAGCAGCGCCTAGCTCATGGCGCACTGTTTCCACCGCGACAAGTATCCGCTCTTGAAGCAACGAGCGGTCATCGATCAACGGTTGCATCAACGCGCTACTTTCTTCAACACTATGGCCTAACACCCCCTTACCATAAAGGTCCAAGGCAACGCCGCCATACCCAAGCATAGCAAGCCGCTCTGCTTGCGCGCACGCGAACGTGTCACGCCCGCGCCAGGTGTGAAAAACAAAGACCAAAGAAGGGGGCCTCTTGACACTCGCAGGAAAAACCACATGGGCTTCAAAGGTTTGGTCTCGATGCTGATATTCAATCTTCTTTAACTTCACATAGCCTACTGAGTTCTTTGAGTCATGATCGGGAGATCAATAAAAATTTACAACAAACCTCTTTTTTATCACAAAGCAAAGCACACAATCTCTTTCTTCAGGTGGCAGATAGCGCCCTCCCTTCCCCTCTCTTCATTGCATATCTAAAAAAAAATTTGCTATCATTAAAGCAAGCTCTAACGATAAAAAAAGGGACATGCGCTGCTATGGAGGTGTTATGAAAAAGTTGATTTTCTTGTTCTTTGTCGCTCCCTGTCTTCTTTTCTCAGCCACAAAAAACCCCCACCCTTTGACGAAACTCAACCAATGGTTTCAAGATGAGCAGGACCCAGCTGGGGGGCGGCTGCACAAATTTGCTACACTCGCCTCGGTCTCACCTGCGGGCAAGCCCTACACGCGCATGGTCGAGCTGATCAAAGTGAGCCCACAGGGCGGGTTAGTCTTTTTTACCCACAAAAATAGCGTCAAAGTCGGCCATTTTTCGACAAACCCCCATGCCGCTCTCAATATCTACCTTCCTAAAACAGGGCGCCAGGTGAGCTTAGCGGGAAAAGTTGTTCCTGTATCTCAAGAAGGTGTAACAAAGGCTTGGCGCCGGATGCCGCGCAGCCTAAAAATCTCCAACCTTTTGTCTGACCACACGCGTGAACCGACATCGCTTAAAGCTCTTGAAAAGCGCAACCAAGCGCTTTACAAACGCTATAAAAAAACCGAAATCCCCGTCCCTCCAACTTTTGTCGGCTTCTCTTTCCATCCAGAAGAGGTGATTTTCTTTCAGGTGCGGCGGGGAAACTTCCCCGTCAAAGAGATTGCCGCCCTCGATGAGCAGCAGAGGTGGGCTTACACCCTTGTCGACCCTTAGCTTCTCTTCTTCTACCGATCGTGATCCAAGTCATTGGGATTGTTGAATCACAAGCGGTATAGGTTACTTTGACATTGTCAATAATTGAAAAGCCGCTATAGTGAGGCTTGAGAGCCGCCAAGTGGACTCTACGCGAGTTTGAAGGGGAGATTGTCCTATTCGCCAGCCGAAAAACATCTTACTCACAGGAGCACGCTCCATCTTCACGTTAGACCTAGCACGCAGGTTTCACGAGCAAGGCCACCGCATCTATACCGCTGAGTCCATGCGGTTTTACCTTTGCCGCTTTTCCAAGGCGATTGAGCGCCATTTTACCGTTCCAAGCCCTCGCTTTTCTGCTCATAAATTTCTCGCTGCGCTCATTGATATCGCTGAGCAATATAAAATCGACTATATTATCCCCAATTTCGAAGAAATTTTTTATCTCGCCAAAGGGATTGAGCGCTTTCCCCGCCACTGCACGGTCTTTTCTCCTTCTTATCCTTTGCTCAACACCCTCCACAACAAGTGGCTTTTTAATCAAGCTATTGACAAGTGGGGCTTTACCACTCCACAAACACGCTTAATTTCATCTAAAGAAGAGCTTTTTTCCCACCCTCTTCAGCGACCTTACTTATTAAAACCCTGCTACTCACGAGCAGCTCTTCAGGTGGTTCGCGTGAAAGAAAGTGACACGCCACCTTCTATTCCCGTTGAGCCTCATAATCCGTGGATTGCGCAAGAGTACCTGACGGGGAACAAGTTTTGCTCTCACACCATTTGCCATCAAGGCAAGATCACATCTCACGTCGTTTACCCAGTTGACTTCGCCATCAATGAAAGCTCATCGCTTAATTTTGAAACGGTCGATCACCCATTAATTTTCGCATGGGTCACCCGTTTTGCCGCATGCACACAATTGACAGGGCAAATTGGCATTGACTTTATCGAAACAACCGACGGTAGCCTCTACGCGATTGAATGCAATCCGCGTGGAACAAGTGGCCTCCACCTTTTTAAAAAGCTAGACCAGCTGCCCGACGCTTTTTTCAACAACTGCGCTAAGCCCCTCGTTCCACCCGCGGGAAGAAAGCGCCAAATTAGCTTAGCTATGGCAACCTACGGCTGGAAATCCATCGGCCCTGAACGCTCTTTTGGAGCCTTTTTAAAAAAACTCATACTAACGCGTGATGTTGTTTTTTGCCCAAAAGATCTCAAGCCGTGGCTCTACCAACTTTTTCTCTACCCTCCTTATTTATGGAAAAGTATGACACTGCGCAAATCTTTGCCGGCCATGTTCACCTTTGATCTCGACTGGAATGGTGAAGAAATCGACATCGGCAGCTAACAACCGACAACGCAAAGATTTTTTTGATACCACCCGGCTTCTTGAATGACGATCAGGATCTATCCTAGCCCAAAGCGGGGATAATAAAAAAAATATTGCTATTGATTAATTTTGGGAGTTTATTTTTAATAATTAGAAAAAAGGGTTCTCATGTCAATTAGAGAGATCGAAGGTAACAGCGAATGGCCATCCTATAATACAGGCGATAATCGATCTAATTCAAATAAACCCCATGAATATGAACCTCTTCTCAATTCAAAAATCCAACGCGTTTATAAAAAATCAAATAATTATAATATAGAAGACGAAGCTATTATTAAAAAAAAGACAGAAGATCAAATGTATGCGGAAATCTTTGTAAAAAGTGTGCTTTCTATATGTGTATGCTTTGGTCTGTTTTTGCTGGTGATTATTATAAAAGACACAATTAATCAGTAAAATTAAATTAACTAAAAATGCAGCTTCTTTTTTTGCTGCTATTCATATGAACCTATCCGTATAAATATTTTATTTGCTATTATTTCGTCTTCCAAGTTTTT
>CAYTIT010000170.1:0-3648 GCA_964437975.1 uncultured bacterium | reverse complement strand
AACGCTTTTTTGATTGGCAGGCGCTTTCGCCTTGCCCATATCCGCTTTGGGAAAAAGATCATTGAAGTTTCCACTTTTCGCGCTGGCGATATTGAAAACGAAAAGCTCATCATCGAAGATAATGTTTGGGGCACACCTGAAGAGGATGCTCTGCGAAGAGATTTCACCATCAATGGCCTTTTCTATGAAAGTGCCGATCAGGTCGTGATAGACTATGTCGATGGCTACCTTGATATCCAAAAAAAATGTTTGCGCGCTATTGGACAACCCTACCTTCGGTTTAAACAAGACCCTGTCCGCATGATTCGGTGTTTGAAATTTCAAGCTCGTTACGGTTTTGATATCGATGAAAAGGCGCGTTTTGCCTTAGCTGAGTGTAAATCTGAAATTATCAAAAGCGCACCAGCGCGCGTGTTAGAAGAGCTCCTGCGGATGCTCGAATCGGGTGCAGCCTACCTTTTTTTCAAATTAATGATCGAATATGGGCTTCTTCAACACCTGCTCCCTACGGTCGCCGAGTTTATCGAAAATCCGGCAGGCAATGAAGTCTACTCTTACCTTCAAGAAGCTGATACTATGTGTAAGGAACCTTACGCTCCTCCCCTCGAACGCCCCGTCTTGTTGGCATGTCTCCTCTTTCCCCTCCTTGAAACGCGTTTGAAGACCCGCTACTCAGACCGGGGAAAATTTCCCCACCTAGGTGAGATTTACACAGAATCCGACGATCTTACCCAAGAGGCGTTTCACCCCTTTTTCCTTTTACCGCGGCGCTTGCGTGTGACAGTCGCCGAATTGATGGTCGCCCAATACCGCATTACCCCGTTCATCAAGCGGAAAAAGAAAAAAATTTATGTTCCCCGCTCTCCCTCATTCCCCTGCGCCATGCAATTTCTCTCTTTGCGCTGCCGTCTTGAGCCCGGTCTCAAAGAAACTGCTCATGAATGGCAAGCCGCTTTTAAAGCGAGCATGCCAGCAGAGCCCCCCAAACGCCCTTCTAAACCCACCAAGCGCCGCAAGCGAAAATGAACATCAACAACCTTCAGCTCACCCCTGACTGCACACTCTTATATGTAGGAGAAGATGAAAAAGCGGGACCCCTACCCGCTCTTGTTTATTTTGCGCTGTCAGCCGAAGACAGCTTGGGAAAAGACCCTTACAACCAACCTGTTTCTTCCTTAAGCTCACTGCCGCTGCGCATTTTCTCTCTCACCTTGCCCGCTCATGAAAAGGGGCTCCCTCCCGAAAATGCCCTTGCCAAATGGGCTGAGGCCTTTGCAGATGGCCGCGACGTCCTATCGCCTTTTTTTGACCGCGCCCACCACGCCATCACCTCCCTTTTACAGCAAAATTGGATCACTCCTGGTCACCTCGCTGTTGCCGGCTTATCACGCGGCGCTTTTGTCGCAGCTCACGTAGCCGCTCGGTGCCCGGAAGTGAGCACTCTCTTAGGTTTTGCCCCACTCATCAGCCTTGCCAAAGCCACGGAATTCAGCGCCCTAGCCACACACCCGCTCGTTTTAGCGCTCGACCTTCACCATCTCACGCCCCATCTCTATAACCGCAACATCCGGTTCTACAGCGGCAACAACGACCGCCGCGTTGGAACCGAACGCGCCTTTAGCTTCATGCACACCCTCGCGCAAGAAGCCGAGCGTCACCGCATTCGCTCTTCACCCATTGAACTCATCATCGGTCCATCAGTGGGCTACCAAGGCCACGGAACACCCCCAGATCGCTTTCAAAGTGGAGCGCGCTACCTCAAGGAATTCTTGTTATGACTTTTTCCGCTCCACCGCTAACTTCTAGGTCAAACAGCAACCAGCTCGACCTTTTTTTCTTTGCAGGAGAATCTAGCGGTGACCTCCATGGCGAACGCCTACTCACCGCCTTGCACACACTCGATCCCAATCTAACAATTGGTGGAATCGGTGGCCCTAAAATGCGCGCCCAAGGCATGCACGCCTTTTTGCCAATGGAAGAGTTTCAAGTGATGGGTTTTTTAGACATTATTCCCGCCCTTCCGAAGTTAATCCGCCATTTCCGCGCCATCAAGCGTTACCTCCTTGCATCCCCTCCCAAAGCTATTGTCTTGATTGACTATCCAGGTTTTAACCTGCGCCTTGCGCGCGCACTACAGAAAAACCACTGCCCTGCGCAAAAAATCCAGTATGTCTGCCCTTCTGTTTGGGCTTGGGGGAAACGGCGCATTCGACACATCAGCCGTTCTTTTGACCATCTTCTGACCCTCCTTCCCTTCGAGCCCGAACTTTTTCACGACGAACCTGTCAATGCAACTTATACCGGCCATCCCGTTGTCGAACGGATCGCCCATCACACGTATGACCGCGACTGGCGCGCCTCATATAACCTCCCTCTTCACACCCCCCTTCTCGCCCTTTTTCCCGGAAGTCGCGCCAAAGAAGTTCAACGCAACTTTCCCCTTCAAGTTAAAGCCGCCTGCCAACTCGTCAGAGAGTTTGCCCCCTTACGCCTCGCTATTTCCTGTGGCCACCCTGAGCTCCTTCCCCTCATCAAGCCCCACCTACCCCCTTTCGCTTCGTTAATCGACCAGCGCCACTCTTATGAACTCATGCGCGACGCTCAGCTAGCCATCGCAACATCGGGAACAGTCACTCTCGAGCTTGCCCTCCACTGCGTGCCTACTGTCGTCACTTACGCAATCACATCTTTAGACACTTTTCTCGCCCGCCATCTCTTGCGCATTCGCCTTCCCTACTACGCCTTACCCAATCTCATTGCCCAAGCGCCCCTTTTTCCCGAATTCTTTGGGCCGCACCTCACTCCAGCCGCAATTAAACGTGCAGCGCGCGCCTACCTTATCAGCGAGTGCCAACGCCAAACTTGCATCACGGCTTGCGAAAACCTAAAAACCACGCTTGGTCAAGAGCAAGCGAGCTTTTCAGCAGCCCGCATCATCCTTTCTACCCTCGACGCTCCGTTGCAAGCACAAAAAAACCCGCCTTTAAGAGGCGGGTATGCGCAGTCATACCTTCAATAGAGGGTGGTGATAAGGAGAGAGTATCGTTACGACTTTCTCAAACGGGGTCAGACTTCTCGTGCATCTTTTTAAAACTGTATATTATATTCTTCGAGACCATACTCTTTAAAGATGGCATTGACGTCATTCTTATCTAATGTAGACTCTTCCCCGTCAGAATCTATCTCACTGTCACACTCACTTATTTCATTTTTTCCGTTGTAGTTTACAGTTTCACCAATAGCATCTTCTTCTCGAAAGTCCACAGCATGATCCTGCCTGAAATCCATGACTGTAACATCTTTAAGACTCGAATAAAATAAATCCATCGCTTTAAACTCATTTGAGCGGTGCTCAAAGTTTTTTTCAGCGTCTGACCGATAGCCTTTAACTGTATGCTCTACATTAAAATAGCGACAGAATGCTGCACTGACCACTTCAAAAAAATTGCAGGCCCAGCGACATAACTTTTCTTTTAACGACGGCTCCATAGCGACATCTTTTTGCGCTTGCCCCATCTTTATTTTTAAGTTTTCAGTATATTCTAATACATCGCCACAAAGGATCTCTACCCCTCGTGATCCAATTAATTCTTTTATTTTTACGACTAAAGAACTTAAAAATTCTTTATTCGATGTTGGTGTAATCAT
>CAYTIT010000169.1:0-3678 GCA_964437975.1 uncultured bacterium | reverse complement strand
TTCATTTCCACGTAATCAAATTATAAATAAAAAAGAAGAAAAATCTATAACCAAAAAAAACTTAACTGTTTTATTTGGGTGCGTTATTAGTAAATTACTGTTTGATATAGCAAAAAGAGAGTATTATTTAAACCTTCCAAAAGAACAAATATTCAACAATTTAAATTTAGCAATGCATAAAATTAAAAATGAAAATAATATTCCCCTGCCACCAAAAGAAATTGTGAAAATTATTTCAGATAATATCTTTGACTTAAATCAAATATGTTTGAATAACAGTAGGATTTTTTCAAGATTATAGCTTTTATCTGACTTCAAATTTTTGCCCATCAATTGAGATCCTCTTTTTCGTTTAGGTCGGAGAGGAGGTCAATATCAAGCATCGGCAATGAGTTTGATATGATCAAATAGCGCGCGCTGCTGTTTAAGCGCCGCATCGCAAATGATAAGCACTTCAGCATACCCTTCGCGATCGGCCTTTCTCAATCCATCGTAGAGATTAGCGCAAGAGAGGGGGAAAATATCACTTCCTTGTGGTAAAGAGCAGCACCCCATCACCAACCTTTTCCCCGTAGCGCTGAGTTGGCGATACACCATCACTTCTTCCAAAGATGAAAAAAGGCGCACAGTTGGAGCTAACTTTCCAAACCGGCCGTGAGCCTTCGAAAAATAAGCCTTTTGGTCAACAGCTAGCGGTTGGCCTAACACTGCTTCAATGTCCACTTGCGCAATGGCACCTAGCCGAAGCAGCGTCGGCGCTTTGGGATCTTCTAGCGATACAACGGTCGACTCGATACCGCAAGGCGTTTCACCCCCATCGACAACAGCATCGATACGCCCGTTAAGATCTTCGAGAAGATGCGCAACACAGGTAGGGCTCGGCTTTCCTGTCCTATTTGCAGAAGGAACAGCAAGCGGACAGCCTGTGAGTTCGACAATTCTCCTCGCGATAGGATCTGCAGATAACCGGATTGCAATAGAGGGGCGCCCGGCAGACACAAGTGCTGGAATGCGCTCATGGCGACGCACAATCACCGTCAAGGGACCAGGAAGAAAGTGGCGCGCTAACACCTCAAACTGAGGTGGAATAGCCGCCGCAACCAAAGGCAGTTGCTCACTGCAGGCTAATTGCAAAGAAAGGGGCCGCGTCGTCCCTCTCCCCTTGACCGCATAAAGAGCTTTTAGCGCGCGTGCATGAAAGATCGACGCACCGAGGCCGTACACAGTTTCAGTTGGGAAAGCAACCAGACCCCCATTTTGCACATAGTAGGCCGCTTTCTCAAGCAAGGAAGCTGCACTTAGGAGGTCGCTGCGATCAATGGGCCCTAAATATTCTGTCTGCATGAGACGCCTTTTGCTGATTTAAGGAAAAGCTTCTTTTATATACCAATCGCAATTCAAGCATTGCGATTAGTGTATAAAAAGACATTCTTAAAAAGTTCAGAAAAGAAGATTATCGCTGATTTTCTCTTTTTAAGCCCATTTTAATTTTTTTTCTGCCGTATTTAGACCGAATAAAATAAAAAGGTTAAACTGCTCCCTCCAGTCGCAGTCGTTTGGCAAGCTAACAACCTGTGACTACCACTCTTTACGGCCGATGATTTCCCCTAAAACAATCAGCTGTTTTTGGGTGGGAAGCTCGCGCATGAGACGCTTAACGTGTTTCCTTTTTTTAACCCCAGAAGGAGGAGGTTGCACAGAAAAAGCTGGCTTTGGCTTGACAGCAAAAGGTTTTTTTTCCACGGGGCGCTGCCGTTTCTGAAGCACAGGCGCACGAGGCGGCGCAAAGACCGCTGCAACGGGCCGTTTCGGTAAGCCAGTCGGACGCTGGTTGTCTGCCGCTTCTTCGCGTCTCTTTGCTTCTTTTGCCTTTTTTTCTCGTAAGGCCCTTAAGATATAGGGAAAAACAAAGAGGATAAAAACAAACCAAGGATAAAGTTTATTGCCTTCTTCCATACACAGCGTCAGTGTTGTGACTCTTCTGAGGGAGGGTCGTCTTTTGCGATCGCATCGCGCATCTTCGTATCCGACTGAATATTTTTCAACCGGTAATAATCCATGATCCCGAGATTGCCCTGCTCAAAGGCTTTAGCCATCGCTTTGGGAATGTGCGCTTCAGCTTCGACGAACCTTCGCACGCATTTCGGTCACGCGCGCGACCTCGGCGGCCACTGCCATGGCGCGCCGCTCTTCAGCTTTGGCTTGGGCGATCTCTTTGGCCGCCTTAGCTTGGTCAATCCGCAACTTCGCTCCGATGTTTTCACCCACGCTGATGTCGGCGATGTCAATCGACAAAATTTCAAATGCCGTTTGTGCATCGAGCCCCTTGTTGAGGACAAGTTCGGTGATCTGTTGCGGTGCTTCTAAGACATTGGCATGGGTTTCTGACGCGCCCATCGCGTTCACAATGCCCTCGCCAACCCGCGCAATCACCGTCTCTTCTGTTGCTCCCCCAACAAGTTGGTTGATGTTGGTTCGCACCGTCACGCGCGCGCGCGTTAAAAGCTGGATCCCATCTTTTGCCACCGCAGTAATGTAGTGTTTTGGATCAGACGATGGGCAATCGATCACTTTGGGGTTCACCGATGTCCGAACGGCGTCTAAAATATCGCGACCGGCAAGGTCAATTGCCGTTGCCTTGCGCCAATCGAGGGGAATATTGGCCTTATCGGCGGCGATGATCGCCCGCACAACCTCGAGAACGCGCCCACCTGCCAGGTAGTGCGTTTCCAGGTCGGCAACACTGATTCCCTTAAGTCCCGCTTTATATGAATTAATGCGGGCATTCACGATCACGTGCGGCGGAATTTTGCGTAAGCTCATCCCAATGATATTAAAAAGCGAAATCGGCGTTCCCGAAACAAAGGCTTGAAACCACAGTTTGACATATTTTCCGACGATCACGAGGAAAATAAGAACGGCAAGGGCAAGCAACACCATCACGAGGTAAAAACCAAGCGAAAGTTCGGTTTGAGCGATAAGTGGTATAAACATGATAACCTTCTTGACATTTCCACATTCGGCGCTACTCCCAACCCCCTTACAAGAGGTAGGCTTTAGGCTTCTAGACTGATGCACATTGACATCCTCTCCCACCTAAAGGAAGGAGATTCCTGAGAAATTATCCCACGAGTAGGCTTGCAATAGCTACTTCCTACTGGTTCCTGGTTCATCGAAGGTTCCAACGAACCTACTCACGCAGGCTAACACCCGATGTCCTCGGGCTAATACATTTAAAGCTCCCACGTCGTCTGCATTTGCCTTATGCCCACATGTGGTACATGCAAATTGGGATTGGGCTTTGCGATTCTCTTTGGCTTGATGTCCGCTTCATGCCTAACATTATAGAAAAAACTAATTGGCCTGTCAATCAATAGAGAGAAATTGTCTGAGCGCTACATCCTCCACCTGAAGGACTGACAATTACCCATAAGTCATTTCAGTTTGGTCAGAGACAGAGCCTGTCGCACGCTAAAGAGAACATGAAAGTTAAGGAAACGTCTATTCCGAGAGCTATAGAGAGCCACCTTGTTTGCTTTTAGAACCCCCTGGATTTATCCATGGGGAGGCTCAGACTAGGCGTCTTTTTATCTTAATCCCCTAAACGGGATCAACCGATCGCAATTCACAAGTTTCTATGCAACTTGTTGAGGATGCGTTGTCCGACTTTGCTGGTGT
>CAYTIT010000168.1:0-3680 GCA_964437975.1 uncultured bacterium | reverse complement strand
ACTTTGTGGCAGTCACTGGAAAAGGAAGTCCACTCGATAATCCCAAGCAGTATGTCCGTTCGTTTTATATTTGGGATTATGTCGGCGGACGTTACTCGGCGACTTCCATGGTTGGTTGCGTCGGGCTTGCTTTTGCCCTTGGAATGGAAAAAGTGCTCGAATTTCTTAAAGGAGCACACGCGATGGATAAGGTCGCGCGCGAGAAAGAGCTCAAGCGCAACTTGCCACTTTTATCGGCGCTCCTCGGTATTTGGAACCACAATTTCCTCGGTTACCCGACAACGGCGGTGATTCCTTACTCTCAAGCGATGCACCGCTTCCCAGCACATCTGCAGCAATGTGATATGGAGTCTAATGGGAAACGGATTGATCGCCACGGAAACGCAGTTGATTTTGCAACAGGACCCATTTTATGGGGTGAAAGTGGGACAAATGGACAGCACTCGTTTTATCAGCTTATTCATCAGGGAACGAGCATTGTTCCCCTCGAATTGATTGGGTTTGCTTCTTCTCAATATGAGCAAGATCAAGAACATCAAGGAACAACGTCTCAGGAAAAACTCCTGGCTAACCTTTTTGCTCAGGCCATTGCCTTGGCAACGGGAAAATCAAGTGAGAACCCCAACCGCGTTTTTCCAGGAAATCGACCGAGTCGGATTTTATTAGCTCAACAGTGTAATCCGGAAACAATGGGGATGATTTTGGCTTATTTTGAACACAAAGTGGCTTTCCAAGGAATCATTTGGGATATTAATTCGTTTGATCAAGAAGGTGTTCAACTAGGCAAGGTGTTAGCTAATCAGATGATTCACCTCTTTGCTCAAAAGCGGCAGGGGCAAAGTGATGAAAAGAGTTTCCCGCTTGGCAGCGCCTATTTAGAGGCATTAGCCTCTTTGTAATTGTCAGCCGCAATGAGCAACATATAGAAGTCGCACTCCGAGGTCATATGCGCAAACACTCTGTTCTCAGTTGGCTGATTTGGACGTTGACTGTTTTATTTCTTTTCTATGAATTCATTTTGCGCGTCTGCCCGACGGTCATGGTGCCTGATTTAATGCGGGCGTTTCACATGATGGCAGGACAGATTGGATTATTAAGCGCTTTTTATTTTTACTCGTATGCGTTGATGCAGGTTCCTGCAGGGCTACTGATGGATCGCTTTGGTGCGCGCAACTTGCTCTCTTTTGGAGCGCTGATTTGCGGTGTGGGAAGCTTTTTATTTGGTGGGGCGCTTTCCCTCATTCCTGCAGCGATTGGCCGGTTTTTTATGGGAATTGGATCGGCCTTTGCTTTTATTGGAATGGTCTATGTTTGCTCTCACTGGTTTCCTAAGAAGCAGCTTGCTCTTCTCGTTGGCATTGGTAATTCGGTTGGCATGTTAGGAGCGGTGGGGGCATCGGGGCCATTGACATTTGCGGTCGCTTTGTTAGGTTGGCGTTTGACGGTGAATCTACTTGGATTTATCGGAGTGGCTTTAGCTGTTTGTTTGTTTCTCTTTTTATTCAAAGACCGGGAGCAGGTCATTAAAAAAGGGGATGTGAAGCAAGCATCTCTTGGTTTGATTGCCAACCTTAAGTTGGTATGTTTGAATCGAGCAACGTGGATCAACGCCTCTGTTGCGCTTCTTTTTTATATGACAACTGCCGCTTTTGCCTCGCTCTGGGGTGTCCCTTTTTTAATGAAAGCATATGGTCAAAGCAGTCATGTGGCGGGATTTATGGTTGCGATGATTTTTGTCGGTTGGATTGTCGGTGGGCCTTTTATTGGCTGGATTTCGGATCGGATCAAAAAGCGCAAGCCGCTTCTTTATCTTAGCACGGTTTTAACAGCCGCCACTTTAATGCCTGTTTTGTACCTGTCTCACTTGCCTTTGTGGATGGTCTTTGGGTTGCTCCTTTTCGTCGGCTTTTTCTCGTCAGCTCAATTGCTGAACTTTTCCCTGGCGATTGAGGTCAATGCGATAGAAGCTAAGGGGACGAGTATCGCCTTTACCAATGGTATTGTCGCGGTGGGATCGTCTATTATGCAACCTCTCATGGGGTGGCTGCTCGATCTTCGTTGGAAAGGGGGGGTGGCTGAAGGTGTTCCTGTCTACACGATTGCCGATTACCGCTTTGCGCTGACAGCTTTTCCCGTGACACTCATGGCGGCTTTCTTCCTTTTGCTCTTTTTAAAAGAAGGGCAAGCACAAAAAGAGCGGCCCTTTTTACCTTAGCTGTTACCCCTTGAGCGGGTTGAGGTGTTGGCTAGTCTCAGCGGAGCTACCCTTGTTCTCTTTTGGCCGTGGCATGCGTCGCTTGTGTCGAAAAGTTTCTTTGATACCAAAAAAAGAGAGAAAACAGGGCAGCAAGGCTAAGCCAATGAAGGGGTAGAAAGCGACGTGATAGTCGGAAAGAGTGGGTGTTCCTTGTTGACTTGAAGTGTCGAGAATAAAGCTGATAAAGGGAGCACTTAACGCTACTGTCAAGGCAATTGTCCCGTTGTTTAAGCTGATCCCAAGGGCTTGACTTTCGGGGGGGAATTGGTCGACCATACAAGCAAAGCTGATCGTTTGGCCACTTGTCGCCACGCCTAAGAGAAAAAAAGCGACAAAAAGCAACAGCGGATCAGTTGCCATCCAAATAGATGCAAGTGCAACGACGCCCAGCCCAGAGACGAGCAAGAGAAATGGTTTTCGACGTTGGCATAGATCAGAGAAAATGCCGAGTAACGGTGCACCTAGGGCGTAGCCAACCCAGGCTGTGGTGATCATATACGAAGCAACAAAAGGGCTTAGACCTTTTAAGCAGAGAAAAAATTGACCTTCATTTTCTGAAAGGTATTCAATAGAAAAATAGACGAAACCAGAAAAAAGGGCGATGGCTGCAACTTGAGGGTGAGGAAAAAGGTCTTTTAAGCGTTGTTTGAAGCTAAAGGGGGGGCGCTGCGGTGGCACTTGGACTTGGTGGGGTTGATTTTTGATGAAGATGGAGATAGCTAGAACTAAGAGGAGGCCGATGATACCGAGCGCGAAGGTAATTTGACGCCATGTCAGCGCATTATGCTCGGCCAGTGCGTTGAGTGGTCCGGCAGAGAGCATAGGGCCTAGCGTGCCGACAAATTGGGAGATGCCAATCCACGAGGCTTTATTGGAAGTGGGGAGATAGGTGTACACAGCGATCATGAGACAAAGAAAACCAAACGAAGCGCCAATGCCCGTTACAATGCGCGACATGGCAGCCCAAGCAAACGAGGGCGAGCAACTCAAACCGATAGCAGATAGAGCGCATAAGGTCGACCCTAGCAAGAGAGGTTTTTTTAATCCGTGGCGGCGGGCAAAAAAACCTGCGGGAATCTGCATACAACTGCTTGCCAAAAAGGGAAACGAGGTACTGATGAGGGAAAACGACACACACGAAAGGCCAAGATCGCGCATGACCGGTTGCTGAAAAGTGCCGAGAGCGGTACGGAGCAAAAATTCATAAAGAAAAAAAAGAGCGACCAGTCCCCAAGTGACAAAGCCTTTACGTGAGGTCATGTTAAAAAAATTTAAGCTTCAAAAAGATCGTGTGTGCCTGTTGGCAAAGCCATGATAAAGGGGAAGGCGCTTCAATGTCAAATCGGTTGACCTCTAAAGTAGGAAGGAAGTGATATTTGAGCTCTACCAAGCTAGAGGTCATGGTTTTAGACAGCTCGGAGCG
>CAYTIT010000167.1:0-3690 GCA_964437975.1 uncultured bacterium | reverse complement strand
CTTCTAACTTGGGGATTGTCGAAATCACGCTAGCTTTGCATACCATTTTTTCTTCGCCCAAAGATAAAATCCTTTTTGACGTCGGGCACCAAGCCTACGTTCACAAGCTGTTGACAGGGCGCAATGACCGTCTCCCCACCCTTCGTCAAACCAACGGCCTTTCGGGCTTTACCGATCCTGCAGAATCGATTCACGACCTTTTTTACTCTGGCCATGCAGGCAACACACTCTCTCTCGCTCTCGGCCTCGCTAAACAGCGCGACCTTCAAGGTGAACAAGCCACCATCCTCCCTATTTTAGGAGATGCAAGCCTCACATGTGGCTTAACGCTCGAAGCGATGAATAACATCTCCAAATCGCTCAAAAATTTCATTGTTATTCTCAACGACAACGCCATGTCGATTGCAAAAAATGTCGGCGCTATCACCGCCATTCTCAGCCGCTTTTTAAACAATCCAACAGCCAACGCCCTTTACCGCGAACTTTCCGAATTGATTGGCAAAATTCCCGGTTATGGAGAAACGTTAGCCAAACAGGGAGGCAAAGTCAAAGAGTCGCTCAAAAATCTCGTCAGTACCGCTCCCTTTTTTGAGCAGTTTGGCCTTTCTTATGTCGGCCCTATCGATGGTCACGACATCGCCGCTCTCACTTCCACCTTTCAAGCGCTCAAACAATGCCCACGTCCCACCCTTGTTCACATCTTGACTGTTAAAGGGAAAGGAATGCAGCAAGCAGTCGCCAAGCCCACTCTGTACCACGGCGCCAAACCCTTTGACTGCTCAACTGGCGAATTTCTCCAAACCAAAAAGAAAGGGCCTACCTTTCCAAAAATTTTCGGAAACTATCTGCTGCGCCTTGCCGACGACGATCCGCGCATTACCGCTGTTACACCAGCTATGCCTGTCGGCTCGTGTCTCGATGCCATGATGCAACGTTACCCCGACCGCTGCATTGACGTTGGCATCGCCGAAGGCCATGCAGTCACCTATGCGGGAGGCATGGCTAAAGAAAGCCACCTCAAAGTGTTCGCATGTGTCTATTCGACCTTTTTGCAGCGCGCTTTCGACAATGTCTACCACGACGTCTGCATCCAGAAAGCACCTGTTATCTTTGCCATCGACCGTGCCGGCCTTGCTACAGGTGACGGCGTCACAGCACAAGGCATTTACGACCTTGCTTTTTTGCAGGCCATGCCCAACCTCGTTATTGCTCAACCGCGCGATGGGGCGCAACTTAAGTCTCTTTTAAAAGGGGCCCTTGACTGGAATTGTCCCACAGCTATTCGCTACCCTAACCTTCCAACAACAGATACCGACACAACAACGATTCCCCCCCAAAAGCTTGGAAAAGGGGAACTTCTTGCCAGTGGCGATGACGTTGCGCTCATCGCTTTAGGCCATATGGCATTTGTTGCCCTTGACTTGCGGGAAAAACTGCTTAAAATCGGTATCAGCGCCTCTGTCATCGACCCGATTTTTGTCAAACCACTCGATCGCGATCTTCTCCTAACCGCCACAGCCAACGCCAAACTCGTCGTCACAATCGAAGAACACTCTGTGCAAGGAGGGCTTGCTTCGGCGCTGTCTCTTTTTTTGACAAAGACCCTTTCTTCTCCTCCCGCCATGCACCACTTTGGCCTTCCAACAACGCTGATTCCCCACGGAAGCCACCAAGACCTTCTGACGAAATTCCAGTTAACCGCCGCGACAATGGCCCCGACGATTGAGCGCCTCCTTTCAAAAACAACCGCAGCCACTTCGCCATGATCATTGCACTTTTCCCCAAAACAACCCCGACCTTTTCCAAAGAGCTCCCCTTGAAAGTGGTGCGCTTTTTCCAAAGCCACGGCATCGACGTTGTCGTCGAAGACGAGTGGGCCACACCGTTACAAGCGCCTCCCCTTTCTTCGGCTGACCCCGAAAACATCACTTTTTTAATCACCATGGGTGGCGACGGTTCGATTTTACGCGTTGCCCACCGCTACTCTCATCTAAAAGGAGCTATCTTAGGAATCAACCTTGGCCATCTTGGCTTTATGGCTGACGTCCAAATCTCCGAGCTAACGCCTTGCCTTGAAGACCTTCTCGCAGAAGAGTTCGACATTCAACGCCGCCTGATGTTAGCGGTCGAAAAAGAGGAGCGCACCGCAGTTGCCATTAACGACTGCGTTCTCCACCGCGCCCGCAACCCCAGCCTGATTGAAATCGCCCTCTATGTCGACGACCTTCTCCTTAATCACTTTCAAGCGGACGGCGTGATTGTCGCCACACCGAACGGCTCAACTGCCTACTCGCTCGCTGCTGGTGGCCCCATCATCAGCCCCGATGTCGAGGCATTTGTCATCACGCCTATTTGCCCACACACCATTTCGAACCGTCCTATCGTCCTCCCAGCCAGCCGCACCCTACGGATCGAATACATCAGCGCTTCCGAGCCTATTGAAGTCGTCGCTGATGGTGTGCACACCTTCGAGCTTAAAACAGGTGAAGCCATCACATTAACCGAAGCGCCAACGCGCTTTAACATCGTCCAACTTAAACGGATCGACTACTTTACCACCTTGCGCAAAAAACTCGCTTGGTCGGGTAAGTTGCGCTAGGCGTTGCGCTCGATCAAGCCTCCAAGCTCAACGCCCCCTTCTTTCTCAAGGCCAAACGCAACTTTTGGCTTGTCTTGCAAGAAAATCTTTAATTTTATTTTTTTTTACCGATTAGGGGATATCGACCGATCGCCATTCAAGAATCGAAAGTTTTGCTACAGCCAGCCCCTAGATTTTTATTGCTTAAATTTCATCTTTTTGATACTATCATTAAATCGAATTTGATATTATATGGTTTTTTGTGACAAAAATTACTGAGGTTAGTAGGCAAATTGTTGAAACTAACATCCTTCCTGAAGAAAAAAATAAAGAAAATGGGAGCTTAACTACTTCAGCAAAAATCGAAAATTTAAAAAAATCACCGTGTCGTCCTAGTTTAGCGCAGAAAAAAGTCAAAGTTCAAGAGGCAAAAAGATCTTCCGCAGAAAAATTTTTAATTGCTTTAGCTTGCACTGCCGGCATGTCACTGACTTTTCTTTCCATGCGGAAATGGTGTGTGTGTAGCACAGTTGCCCTTCAAACTGCTGATTATTTGTGGTTGGGTGGGTTTAGCTTGTCTGCTTTTTTTGCTTGCAGGCTTGAGTTGGAATTCAATCGGAGCCCTTCAAGGTCAACAACGACATCGTTATCACCTGGCTCAACAAAGAAAGGTTCAACTAAAAAATTAAAAAAATCGACCCCCAGCTTGAAGCACAAGGGCATAAAAAAATTAACCGCAAAAGGCTACCTATTCATTCTAGGGGTTGTCGCTATCAACGCACTCTTGCTGGGTTCTCGGTCTATTTTTTCCCCGGATAGCACCAATTGGAAGGCTTACGAATACTTTTGGGGTGCTTGCTTATTTTTGCCTAACGCAACAGTCGTGTTTGAGCTTATCGAACTATGCGCGCAGTCAAGCCCTAAAAAAATTAAACGCAAACCTAAGAAACCTTTCCCCTCTGGGAGGATCCCTTTTCCTGCCTACTATCCCCCTCCACGTCGTCGCCTCAAATGACTCTTTCAAGCGCGCTCTCCATGAGGGTAGAATCAGATTTTACTTTACTTTCTCTAGGGCGTAAAATGAAGATTGACTTTAATTTATTTAAATTGAT
>CAYTIT010000166.1:0-3715 GCA_964437975.1 uncultured bacterium | reverse complement strand
AAATATAAGAAAGATCGGTAGTGCTGTCTAGCCCACTTACTAGAGAACAAAAAATAACGACAACAAAAGAAAAAGCTTTCATCACTCAACTCCTTCTTGCTCGAGACGAAAACCCCAGGTTGTGCCATGCGTGCTAGGTTCTGCTCTCGGAGTTTGGGTTTTTAAAAATTAAGCGGAATTTTTGATTTTTTAGCCAAGAGCACAAGTCAACGTGCTCGTGACAAGGCAAAAAAACCGCATAAAACAACCGACACATAGACTAATCACGATCGATAGACAATCAAGATTAAAAATGCCCCTCTTTTCTATCTCTCATAATTGCGTTTTAACTTAAACTCCTATTTATTCCGATTGTAGACCGAGCGTGATTCAAGTAGCGGTTGCTTGCCGTTGCTAGCATCTCCATCTTGTTGATCAGCTGCATCGCCGATAAACAATCGCTGAGCGCTGGCTTGGGCAAAATTCCCGACTCTTGAATCAGAACAGGCGGAAAACGAGGTTAGACAGCGATGATTCAACACTTAGAACGGCCCCAAAAACGACTAGGGCGCGCTATTGGATTGATGGTTCTGGCCAACCTGTTTTGCGCTATCCAAGCGCTCCTAGTTAAAGAGGGAGCAGCTCATTTTACGACAAATGCTTTAGTTTTTGGGCGGTGTTTGGTGAACCTGATCCTTTTATATGGGTGGGTTGTCTGTACCCAAGGAAGGCAGGGAGTGCGCACCCTTTACGCGACAAAGGCCTTGAAATACCATTGCCTACGGTCGTTGCTAGGCATCGGGGCAATGTATTGCTTTTACTACGCGCTCCATTTTTTGACTGTCAGCTTGGCGACCCTCATTTTATTTACCTTTCCTGTCTTTATCCCGTTGGTGACGCGGCTATGGCTTAAGGTCAAGATCGTGCACCGCCTGTGGTGGGGGCTAGCTCTGTCTTTTTTAGGCATTATCTTGGTTTTAAGCCCATCAGGGCGCTTTTTCCAGTGGGCCATCTTCATTCCCTTGATAGGGGCAATTTTTACCTCGTTTTCTGTTGTGACAGTACGGGTGTTGCATTACCACGCAGAGTCAACTTCGACCATTATGGCGTACTTCTTTTCGGCTGGGGTCGTGGTCTCATCGCTCTTTTTTTGGGGCGATGGTGGGGTGAGCGCACGCGCGATCACAGGAAGAGGAGTTATTTTGGTTCTATCTATTGGAGTGGCGGCCGCCTTTTTTCAAACACTGGTCACTTTGGCTGCAAAGTATGCGCCTTCGCGCTTTTTGAGCCCATTTATTTATGGGGTGTTTATTTTTTCCGCTTTGGGTGATTATTGGATCTGGGATACCTTGCCCTCATGGGAAACAGGTCTTGGATTTGTGATGATTTGTTTAGGCGCGGCTTTCATGGTGCTGCTTTATCCCAAAAACGACGTGACTTTTATCCAAAAACAAGAGGAGAATCACCCTGAAGATATTGGAGTTTCATGACGCACTCGTCAAAAATTAAAGAAGGATGGGTTCATTTTTCTTCGAGTGTGCGCCGCTTTTCTTCAGGGGTGATGCTCAGCCGACTCACAGGGCTTGGACGCGAGCTTTCGATGGCATATGCGTTTGGAGCGCACTCGTCTGTTGCCGCCTTGCTCGTCGCTTTTCGCTTTGCTCACTTGCTGCGCCGTTTATTTGGCGAAGGAGCGATGCAAGCCGCCTTTATTCCCCAGTTTGAGCGCTTGAAGCAAGAGCGAGAAGCAAGTGGGTACCACTTCTTTCGCCGGCTCATGTTGACGTTGACCCTCACTGTGCTAGCCGTCATCTTTGCGTTAGAGTTAGGGTTGGGGGGAGCGCTTGTATGGGTTCCGATGTGTCCAAATGACCGCGAAGTGATCCAGTTGCTTCGCTGGTTGTTGCCCTCGCTCCTTTTTATTTGCCTTTACGCGCTCAACAGCGCTTTTTTGCACTGTTGCCGTTCCTTTTTTTTGGCAAACATCGCACCGGCAGCGTGTAATTTGATTTGGATAGGGGTGGCGCTGAGCTTGCGCTCTCTTCCGCCTGCGCGTGCTATGCCCATTCTCGCAAAGTGGATTGTTGGGGCGATTGCAGCTCAATGGGTACTCACGGCGCTGCCGATAGCGCGGACGATGCAAGGCAAGCGCGAGCGGTGGCCCAAAGGGCGAGGCAAGAAAGAGATGGCGATCTTCATGCGCGCTGCCGCTTTGGGGGTTATCGGGGCGGGAGCGACTCAGCTCAACTCTTTTTTAGATGCGCTTTTTTCTAGATATAGTGAACTCGAAGGGCCTGTTTACTTGTGGTATGCGATTCGGTGTTACCACATCCCCGTTGCGCTGTTCGGCTTAGCCACCGTGCACGCCCTGATCCCTTCTTTATCGCGGGCCCTACAACAAGGCGCTGTCGATGAGGGAAAACGCCTTTTTTCTTTTGGTATGCGCAGGTTGGCTGTCGCGATGGCTGTTTTGACAGGAGGGCTCTGTGCAACCTCGTTTCCTCTGATTGACCTCCTTTTTGGTTGGGGCCAGTTTTCGAGCGAGGCTGTTTTGAAAACAGCTGCTTGCTTAGGTGCTTATGCAACGGGTTTGTTTCCCTCTGTTGCGGTGTTGCTCAGCGCTGCAGTGTATTACGGTGAAGGAAATTTTCGCATCCCGATGTGGTTTTCACTTGGCGCTGTCGCTTTTAACGCTGCTCTTAACGCTCTATTGATTCTAGGGCTGGGGTTGGGCCCTGTGAGCGTAGCTGCTTCGACAAGTGCGAGTGCATGGTGTCAATTTTTTGGTTTGCGCGCTTTGCTAGCGCGTAAAGGGTGGCGGCTTGGATTAGACTTTAAAGCTGCTTTTCAACTTGGCTTTGTCATTGGGGGAGCACTTTTAGCGGCGCAGACATATCAATACTTTTTTTCGCTCCCTTCTAAGGTATTGGCCTTTTTCGCTTCTTCTGGTATTTTTGGAGTGCTAGTGGGGACTTATGGAGCGCTAGGTCATCACGTGGGCCTGCGCCAATTTTTTCTCACCTATTTAGGGTGGAGTAGAAAGGCGTGGAAACAAGAATCAGAATGAAAGGGGAGAGAGATCAACCCAAGACAAAAGGGGCAACTCTTTCTTTTCTTTTACTCGCCTTGATAGGGCATTTTTTGGTGATGGTCGATTGTTCGATTGCAAAGCCGGTCATCAGCTCGATTTTTCTCACCCATTTTTCTGCGCACCACTTGCCTTATATTTGGCTTGTAACGATCCCTCTCAATTTTTTTGTTGTTCTTGTTTATAATCGGTGGATCGACCGGCTCGGCTCTTTTCGGCTCTTTCTTATGTTTGCTGCAATCACAGCGGGATTGCATGTCGTCGCAGGGCGGTTTGTCGCTGAAGTTGGCCTCTTGTCTTTGATCCTGTCTATTTGGAAAGATGTCTATATCATGTTGATGTTTCACATGTTGTGGTCAGTGATTCACGCCGTCGTGCACATCAAACAAGCGACCTATCTTTATGGGCTTTTTTTTGCCGTCGGCACAGTTGGAGCTCTGTTTGGAGATGGTCTTGCGGGTTATTATTCACTTAGTTGGGGGTCAGAAAACCTTCTTTTCTTGACCCTTCCGCTGTATGGAATGCTCGGCGCCGTTTATTTTGCGATGATCAAAGCGGGGCGATTGCAGCGCCCCTCTAGACCGTCGGCGCTGAAAAAAGAGCAAGGAAAGTGGAGTGATTTTCGTTTAATTGGCGCTTCGAGACTTT
>CAYTIT010000165.1:0-3723 GCA_964437975.1 uncultured bacterium | reverse complement strand
GTATCGCCTCGCTGAACAATCAAGTGTTTTGTCAATGGAATAAGATGCTCTTCTTCCATTCCGGTATCGTCATCGCGGACGACAACAATCCGCTTGCTTTTCTGTACCCCTTTAAAGTCAACGATTCCGTCGAGCTTGGCAATTTCAGCAGCATCGCGCGGCCGCCTAGCTTCGAAAAGCTCTGCGATGCGGGGAAGACCCCCTGTAATATCTTTTGTCTTCATCGCTGTCCTAGGCAAGCGGGCTAAGCTATCCCCAGCCGCGACCTGATCTCCTTCTTCAACAGAAATAAATGCCCCCGAAGGAATCGCATAGGTTCCGATCAAGTTTTCATAACTAGGATCGAGGTAAATCGCAATTTGCGGGTGCAACTCTCCACGGTGCTGACGAACGATCAGTTCGCTTTGACCCGTTTGTTTGTTGACCTCTCGCAAGGTCGAAATCCCCTCGACGAGATCTTCGTATTTGACATAACCTGGCTTTTCACAAATGATCGGCACGTTATGTTGTTCCCAAAGGCCAATACGGGTTCCTTTTTTTACCTTTGTTCCGTCGCCTAAGTGAATCTGCGTTCCGAGCTCGGCGCCATACGTTTGTAAGGGCTCAATAGATTTGGTGCTTAAAAGCTGTTTATACTCTTCAAGCGAGCGATTCTCATCGCGTACAACATGGACAAAACCGTTTTTATTTAAAACGAGCCACTGACCATCTCTATTTTGCACCGTTCTTAAGTTCATGTAGACGAGGATACCTTCGTGCTCGGCAACGAGATCGGGAGTAGCGTGAGCTGCCGCAATTCCTCCAAGGTGGAATGTCCGCATCGTCAGCTGAGTTCCAGGTTCTCCAATCGACTGCGCAGCAATAATCCCGACAGCTTCACCAAGAGCAACCTGACGCCCATTGGCTAGATTGATCCCGTAACACTTACAACAAATTCCCCGTTGCGTTTCACATGTCAACGCCGAGCGAATGCGTAGAGTTTCAATTCCCGCATCATCGATGGCTGCAGCTTGGACCGCCGTTAAGGTGTCTCCAGCGCGGGCAAGCAACATTGTTTGGTCTCCTGGCATATAGACATCGTCGCAAACTGTGCGGCCAAAAATACGGTCACGAAGAGGTAAGAGCTCTTCTTGACCTTGCTTGATCGCAGCAACTTCAATACCGTTGAGCGTTCCGCAGTCATCTTCTGTCACTAAAATATCTTGGGATACATCGACAAGACGGCGGGTTAAATACCCAGAATCCGCTGTTTTCAAAGCGGTATCGGCAAGACCCTTACGCGCTCCGTGAGTCGAAATAAAGAACTCAAGAACACTTAACCCTTCGCGGAAGTTCGCGGGAATAGGAGATTCGAGGATTTCCCCAGACGGCTTCGTCATCAATCCGCGCATACCAGCGAGCTGTTTGACCTGCGATTTATTTCCCCTAGCACCAGAATCGACCATCAAATAAAGGGGATTAAGCCTTTGCCCAGGCGACTGGCTGAGAAGATCGAATAGTTGGTCGGCAAGATTTTCCGAAACTTCTGTCCAAATACTGATGATCTTCGATTTCCGCTCCCCATCAGTGATAATTCCATCTTCATACTGCTTGAGCACCACGGCAACTTTTTTCTGCGCCTCATCTAAAATGTACTCTTTGTCTGCGGGGATACAAATGTCTTTGACCCCCATAGAAAGAGAGGCCTTCGTCGCATGAGCAAACCCGAGCTGCTTGAGCTGGTCTAAAAATTTAACGCAGGCTTCAAGTCCCACTTGCTTATACGTTTCAAGAACAAGCTCGCTCATCTTTTTTTTGCGCAAGGCGTAATTTTGAAAGCCCAACTTGGCAGGGACAATTGTATTAAAAATCACGCGCCCAGGCGTTGTTTCAATGATTCCCGAATCAAGGCGCAATTTGATTTTTTCGTGGATATGTAATCCGCGGCCAATATCATCTTGTCGAGCCGAAGGGTCATCGTCATCTTTTTCGTTCCAATTGTAGCTACCCGATGCATAAAGAGCGTGCAACACTTCAGCAGAAGATGCAAAGACGTGCGTCTTTTTGCCGCGCTCTTCAGGTGAAAACACAGGGTCGTGCATCAAATAATAAAGCCCCAAAATCATATCTTGGCTTGGAACAGCGGCCGGTTTCCCCGATGACGGAAGGAAAATATTATCTGGCGCCATCATCAACAACTTCGCTTCGAGTTGCGCTTCCACTGAAAGGGGAACGTGGACAGCCATCTGGTCACCGTCAAAGTCGGCATTGAACGCGCTACAAACAAGGGGGTGAATGCGAATCGCTTTTCCTTCGATCAGAAGTGGCTCAAAAGCCTGAATACCAAGTCGGTGCAATGTCGGTGCGCGGTTGAGCAGGACAGGGTGTCCTTTTTTTACAATATCTTCTAGCTCATCCCAAACCTCAGGGTCACCGCGTTGGATCATCCTTTTAGCGCCGCGAATTGTATAAACGAGGCCGCGCGCCTTCAAACGTTTGATAATAAAAGGTTCGAAGAGAACAAGGGCCATTTCTTTGGGAATGCCGCACTGGTTAAAGTTAAGCTCTGGCCCGACAACGATGACAGAACGCCCTGAATAATCGACCCGTTTACCCAAAAGATTCTGACGGAAGCGCCCTTGTTTCCCCTTGAGCATTTCTGATAGCGCTTTCAAAGGTCTGTTCCCCGCGCCCATCACAGGGTGTCCATGTCGTCCGTTATCAAAGAGCGCATCGGCAGATTCTTGAAGCATTCTCTTTTCATTGCGCACGATGACATCTGGCGTTTTCAGCTTCAGTATATTCTTTAAGCGATTGTTTCTGTTAATCAACCGGCGATAAAGATCATTCAAGTCAGAAGTAGCAAAACGGCCCCCTTCTAAAGGCACAAGTGGGCGCAAGTCAGGAGGGATGACAGGGATGCAGCAGGTCACCATCCAATCGGGATTATTCGGCGATGAGGTGATGCCTTCGACAATTTTTAGCCGCTTGGCCAACTTCATCCGCGCTTGCATCGAGCGGGTTTTGCGCAACTTATCTTTTAAATCGCTAATCAGCGTCGGCAAGTCTTCTTTTTCAAGCAGCTCCCGAATAGCTTCGCCCCCCATTTTTACATCAAAAGAGCCCACGCCCCATTTTTCTTGAGCTTCTCGCAGTTCACTTTCATTGAGAAGCTGCTTGTACTCTAACGTTGTCGTTCCGGGATTGGTGATAATATACTCTTCGTAATAAATCACGCGCTCTAGATCGGCAACAGACATGCCGAGGACATTGCCGATTCGAGAAGGTTGGGTCTTAAAAAACCAGATGTGGACAACGGGAACGGCAAGCTCAATGTGAGCCATCCGCTCGCGCCGCACTTTAGACAAGGTCACCTCGACTCCACAGCGGTCACAGATGATGCCCTTGTGTTTGATTTTTTTATACTTTCCGCAAGCGCATTCCCAGTCGCGCGTCGGCCCAAACGTTTTCTCACAAAAAAGCCCCCCTTTCTCGGCTTTAAATGTGCGATAATTGATTGTTTCGGGCTTTTTAATCTCGCCACAAGACCACTCATTGCGAACGGTATCGTCCGAAGCGATCTTGATTGTTAGCTTATCGAATTGGGAAGGGGTAAAGTCATCTTGTTGCTGCATTAACCTATTTCTCCTGGACCTACTTTATGCATTTTCAGCGCACACATTTAAACATAAACCTTGCATCTCTTTAACGAGGACGTTAAAGGACTCAGGAATTCCCGCTTTC
>CAYTIT010000164.1:0-3759 GCA_964437975.1 uncultured bacterium | reverse complement strand
AGTCGCTCCTGTGACTAGGACATTTTTTTGACTCCAATCCATCTTTTTTTACCCAAGGGGCTTGCCCCGACTGCCATAATTTTTCGAGAAAACGTTGTTCGCGCAAGGTGTCCATCGGTTGCCAAAACCCCTCGTGAAAATAGGCCATCAGCTCGCCTTGCGCTGCGAGCTTTTCCAAAGGGGCTTGTTCAAATGCAGTGTGATCGCCCGCAATGAGCTCTAAGACCTCTGGTTCCAGCACAAAGAAACCACCATTGATCCACCCCTCTTTTGTTTGGGCTTTCTCACCAAACTCGACAACTTGAGATCCCTGAAGGGTAAGCGCGCCGAAACGCGCAGGCGGGCGGACGGCAGTAATTGTTGCGAGTTTTTTATGCTGATTGTGAAAGGCAATTAACTTGTCGATGTCAATATCGGCGAGGCCATCGCCATAAGTCATCATGAAGGGTTCATTGCCAAGCCACTTTTGGAGTCGTTTTAGCCTTCCTCCCGTTTGGGTCATCTTCCCTGTATCAATTAGATGCAGTCGCCAATCGGGCACCTGCTGGCCGTGAAAAAAAGGGCGCCCCTGTTTTAAATCAATCGATAGGTCGTTTCTAAGAGAAGACAAGTGGAGAAAATAGGATTTAACGATGTCGGCTTTATAGCCAAGGGCAACAAGGAACTCTGAGAAGCCATAAGCGGCGTAAATCTCCATGATATGCCACAGCATGGGCTGTCCGCCAATTTCTACCATCGGCTTAGGAAGGGTATCTGTCAGCTCCGCGAGTCGTGTCCCGAAGCCTCCTGACAAAATGACCGTTTTCATGAAGAAGTGTTTTGCACGCGGCCCCTTGTTGTGGCAATCTGGAGCGTAACGGAGTCGAACCGTTGGCCTCAACAATGCCATTGTTGCGCTCTACCAACTGAGCTAACGCCCCTTTTTCTACACAAACCCAATAGGCTACAATGAAAAGAGAAGTCATTTTAGCCGATGACCAATAACTTTACAAGGATGATCATGAGTGTCGTGCGGGAGTATTTTTGAGCACAACCTAGGTTTAAAATCTGCAAAGGGAGTACAATGAAAGCTTACCTCGCGCTTAAAAAAAGAGGTGTTAGAGGGGAGAAATAAGGGTGCACCCGTTACACTTTTTTTGGGCGCGCCACCAAAAAGGGGGTAAGAATACAATCATGACTTTGTTTGAGGGTGTAAAGCCACTACCTGTTGATCCTGTTTTTGGGATCGCTGCCTTATATCAAGAAGATAAAAGAAAGGATAAAGTTGATCTCACGCTAGGTGTTTACCACGATGAAAACTTAAAAGCAGCCATCCTACGCACTGTTAAAGACGCGGAAAGCGCGTTGGTCGATAAAGAGGTGACAAAGACCTACCTTCCGATTCTTGGGAAAAGGACATTTCTCGAAGAAAGTAAAAAACTCCTTTTTGGCGAAGAGTTCATTCAAGAGCACGATAAGAGGATGTTTGCAGCGCAAACAGCAGGCGGAACAGGGGCGTTGCGCATCGGCGGCGAATTTTTGGCAAAAAACATCTCAAAAAAAGTTTTTTTATCCGATCCGACCTGGTTAAACCACCATGGAGTTTTCAGCGCTTGCGGGATGGAAAAAGAGGTCTATCCTTATTATAACTGGCAAAAGGGGGTATTTGACTGCGACCGTTTTCTCGCCTTTTTAGATCAGTTGGCACCGAAAAGCATTGTCGTTTTGCATACTTGTTGTCACAATCCGAGTGGATGTGATCCGACAAAAGAAGAGTGGAAAGCGATCGAACAAAAGATAGCACAGCGCAAACTGATCCCGTTTTTCGACACAGCCTACCTGGGATTTGCCAAAACGCTTGAGGAAGACAGTTGGCCGATTCGCTATTTTGCCCGCAAAAACCATGTCGTTTTCGTCGCTTTTTCATGTTCTAAGTCGTTTGGCCTTTACGCGGAGCGCACAGGGGCGCTTTTGATTCTTACGCATACAGAAAAAGAATGTGCGACGATTGGTTCGGTCATTAAACGACTCATTCGGACAAATTACTCGAACCCCCCAGTTCATGGAGCTGCCATTGTATCGCTGATCTTAAGAGATCCTTCATTACGGGCATTATGGCAAGAGGAACTCGTGGCCATGCGCCATCGCATTGAAGCGATGCGCAGCGCTTTTTTTGACGCGCTTATGAGCCGCTCGGACAGTGAAGCCTTTGAACACTTGCGCTCTAATGTAGGGATGTTTGCCCTATTGCCTTTGACAGAGGATCAGGTAGGCCGGTTGATGAAAGAGCGCGGCATTTATATGATGAAGAGCGGGCGTATTAACCTCACAGGTCTGAATCAAACCAATTTAAGTCACGTCGTTGAAGCCATTGCCGAGATATCAGAAAAGGGGTAAAAAAGCGCGTATTTACCTTTTGTTTGCGCTTTTTTTTCTCCTCCTTTTTAACCTTCCCCACCGCGTTGTCGAAACGTTGCGATTAAAAGTTGTCGAGCTACGAGAGGTGCGAGAAAAAAAAGAGAAAGAAGGGCTTAAAGAAGACCTAAAGGTTCTTTTGGGAGAGGTGCAGCGCGAAAATCACCGCTTGGCGTTACAGAATCGTCGATTAAAAGAAGCGCTTTTCGGGGAAAAAGCTTTACAACGGCGCATAGACTGGCTTGAGCAAACTCAAGGGGATGAGGGTGCAAAGAGAGCGTTTTTCCAGCGCCGACGCCAAAAAGCCCTGGCTCTACTCGATCTTGAGCTTCAAGCGCTATCTGCCCGCGTTATTTACCGCGATGCAGGTGCGTGGTGCCGCTCTTTTTGGATCAACGTAGGCGCTAAGGAAAATCAACTAGGTGAAAGGCCCTTGATTGGGGTGAATAGCCCGGTTCTTTTAGGGCCTTATCTCATTGGGATTATCGAACGTGTCGAAGAGTGCTGCAGTCGGGTGCGCCTGATGACTGATCGTGCTGTCATTGTTGGTGTGCGCGTTGTGAGAAAAAATGACCGTGACTTAAAAGAGGGAGAAAAAGTCAAGCGGCTTGACACCCTTCGCGCGCACTGTGTGCCTCAGCCTTCGGACTCTTATCTGGCCAAAGGGGAGCTTTGCGGTTCAACAAGTGCAACATGGCGCCATTGCAGTGCCACTCTCATAGGGAAAGGGTTTAACTATGACTTTAGCGATGACGAGGGAGCTGCACGTCATTTGCGCAGTGGTCAAGCAGGAGCAACATCCGCGGCACTTGTTCAAGAGGGCGATCTTTTAGTGACAAGTGGGCTCGATGGAATTTTCCCCGCCGACCTTCCCGTTGCAGTTGTCTCAAAGGTTTTCCCATTAAAAGAGGGGGCTGCTTGGTATGATTTAGAAGCTCAATTATGTGCAGGAAATTTGGAAAATCTTGATTCTGTCACCGTTTTACCACCCAAAAGAGAAAAAGGGAGCTAAAAAACGGGTGCGATCAAGACGATACCAAAGGCTTAGAGAGAAGAAAGCAGATCTAGATAGGCAACTTGCAGACCAAAGCAGCCGATTGCAGGGGAAACTGTGCAATGAAACTCTTCGGATAAGCTTGTCAAAATAAACTAACACCTTGTTTTTATTTAAAAAAACAGATAAAGTCTAATTGTTTAAAAACTCAAAAATGAGGTATTTATGTCTTTATCTATTTTTTCAGGTGTAAAATCATATTTCCAGGGATTTAATTATTTTGAAACAAAAAAAACCGCAAAAAAAAATGATTTTTTTACTTGTATTAATCCCAATGTAACAAAAAAACCGCAAAAAAAAATTGATTTTTT
>CAYTIT010000163.1:0-3810 GCA_964437975.1 uncultured bacterium | reverse complement strand
AAATAGGTCGCTTCAAGCGGCAACTTGAATGGCTTCCCCTTTTTATCGTTCGCCTGCTTTCCGGGTTATTTCTCGTTTTTTCTGGCGCGCTCAAGCTCATTGACAGCGACCAATACAACGTGATTTTGCACGGCCTGACAACTGCCCAGATCGAAAACGCAGCGTTTTATTCGTATTGTCTTCCGCTTCTCATGATCTTATGTGGCCTTCTTCTGATCGTTGGATTTCTGACCTCGCTCAGCTCGTTTATTCTCTTTACGATCTCTCTTCTTGCTCTTGTCGTGATCAGCCGCATTGACACCCTGATTAAATACAGTGGGGCGACATTAATGGAAAATCTTTTTTACCTACCAGAAGTGCTTTACTGTTTGATTTTTTTATGGCTCTTTTTTGCTGGGCCTGGAAAAGTGAGTCTCGACTACCGCTATGGGAAAAAGAAGCGCAAACAGCAGATGATGTCTTCTCCTTTTAAGAAATAGGGACGACATGTCCGATAAGGTCGCATCCCGCAACGGCCGTCACGAGAACAGGGTACCACTGCCCAAAAGCTTCGACTCCGTCTGTTGTATTCAGAATCACTTCGCTGTCGATGTCAGGACATTGTCCTTGGTGCCGTCCGCGCAATAAGAGGTTTGAATCGGGATGATACCCTTCAACAAGAACGCGCACCGTTTGACCGATCTTTTTGTGGAGTTTCTTTTTTAAGACCTGCTGTTGAGCTGCAATCAAGATCTCTTTGCGCTTTGTTTTAATGGCCTCATCAATCTGGTCAGGCAAACTAAAAGCAGCACTTTTAGGCTCGCGCGAATAGGGAAAAACCCCCACTTCATCGAGTGCAGCTGACGAGATAAAATCTTCTAGCTCAGCAAACTCGTCTTCGCTTTCTCCGGGGAAGCCTACAATAAAACTCGTGCGGAGAGCGATATCGGGAAGACTTTTCCGCAAAGCATTTAAAGTGCGGCAAATATGTGCCCGCGACGTCTTGCGGTGCATTGCTTTCAAAACGCGGTCATTGATATGTTGAATAGGCATATCGAGGTAGCGACATATTCTGGGATCGCTTTGCATCAACGCGATCAGTTCTGGTGTGATTTCATCTGGATAAAGGTAAAGCAACCGGAGCCAAAAATCACGCCGATCAGCTAAAAGCGCCTTAAGCAAAGCGATCAAACCAGAGGTGCGGCGGTACCCGCGATCTTTTCCCCAGTCGCCGAGATCTTGGGCAATTAAGATCACCTCTTTAACCCCCTCGTCTAAAAGGAGTTTAAATTCAGCGACAACACGCTCAAGGGGTTTGCTCTTTAACTTTCCTTTAATCGAGGGAATAATGCAGTAAGCACATTGTTTTTTGCACCCTTCGGCAATTTTAAGGTAGGCGTAATGCGAGGGCGTCGAAAGGCGTCGCGGTACCTCGCCTTCTTGGAGATAACTGCGCGCTGATGTCACACAAGCTCCTTTTTCAGGCGCGGTCATTGCTTGTAGAATCGCCGTGATATCTCCAGAGCCGAGAAAGTAGTCAATAGCAGGGTAGCGCTCTTGAATCACCTCTCGGTGATTTTGAACCATGCACCCTGTCACAATGACTTTAGCTCCCTCTTGCTTTTTGGCAAGCACCTCGCCTATCGTCTCAAGAGACTCTTCGCGCGCTGCCTCTAAAAACCCGCAGGTGTTAATGACGGTGTAGTGTGCCTCTTCAATCGTAGGCGACACCTCATACCCCGCTCGGAGCAAAATGCCGAGCATGACCTCTGTATCGACGCGATTGCGCGGACACCCCAAACTGATAAAGTGGATTTTTCCACCCATGCCGCGCACCTCTAGTGGCGCAGTATCGAGATAAGATCGAGCTGGGGCTGGCTCTTTTTGAGAAGGCTGATCACGGTATAACTTTAACACAGGGCGCACTCACATACAATTCATTGAGTAAGGGTGACACATCGCGTGATTTATACCAATCCAAAAAAAAGCCCCTCTTATTTCTAAGAGAGGCTTGGAAAAAACTCAAAAAATTGAGCGTGTTTTACCAGTTACAGTTCAAGCGAACTAAACCAGAATAGACAGGGCTTTTAGCTCCAAAATGACCTTCTAAGCCAAGTCCTACTGTGAGATTCTCACCATTTGAGATATCTAAGTCGCCTCCAACGGTAAGTTGGTGAAGCTTTTTCTGGTAAGAAGGAAGCTGCTTTGCGTCCTTTTTGCACTGAGTAGATGTTACTGTATAATCGCCATTTTTAAATGGGATATAACTGATCCAACCAACGCGAAGGGCGGGAGAGACTGCTCCTTTTTCTGAAACGAAATCCTTAACCAGCTTGATTTCCGCTTTTGGGTTCAACCAAGTTGAACGCGCTTTTTTAAACGATTTAGCTGTCGCTAGTTGGGCGCTACCCACATGAGAAACCTCAGCAAAGTCAAGTGCCGCAAGATTGATATAGTTGATGCCCACCATAGGAACTAACATCACTCTATTGGCAGAAGAGAGGAAAATATTCACGGTCGATGTTGCTCCCGCCATGTAATTCCATCCCTTATAGTTAGTTTTCAGCTTCTCACCAATAACGTGGTCAGAACCTGCTTTCACTTTCCTATCACGGCTTGTTTTATACAAACCTTTTGAAACGTCTCCGATCAAGGTCAAAGATACATATTGGTTGCCATAGCGCACGATAGGGCCAAAGTGAATAGCCTTGATCCTTGCTCTACTTGCGCTCTCTTTGTTTTTAAGCCTTGTTACAAGCCAATCACCGTGGGCACCAACTGTGAACCCTTCGCGCTGGCCGAAAAGAACACCGCCGCTTACGCCAAACGTCTTAGCTTTGGCCTGCTCCAACATTCCCTCGTTACCTTCGATTTTTGCAAGATAACCTAAAGGAGTTACCCAGATTTGGCTTCCCTCTTCTAAAGAGCGAGTCAAAGCGTTTGCCAAGAATCCAAGGTTGCGCGCTTCAGTTAGAGCAAGTGTATTGTAAAGAGGCGTTGAGCCCGCTATGTTTTTCTTTGCCTTAACAGAACCTTGTCCAAGAGAACCTTCGCCAACAGAACTTTGTCCAACAGAACCTTGTCCAAGAGAACCTTCTCCATTAAGCTGCTTACGTTCTTGTTGAAAACGCGGGTTAACATGTGTTCCTTCCTTTTCTTCTTCTTTCGAGTTATCAGGAGCGCTCTGATTCCCTTCTTGACGAAGATCGGCTTCCCCTTGCGGGTTGATTCCTTCATCGGTCTCTTTAGGAGCAGATGGATTTGCTTCGAGATAATCGTTTGCAGATTTCCCCAGCTGTTCTACCTCCTTATCACTATTATCTTGATAAAAGGCATCTCGATCATCATAGGACTCCACTGCAAATCCATAAGCACTAAAAAGGAGCAATAGCGCCGCTAAATATTGTTTTTTAAGGGAAAAAGAGAAAATACCTCTTAGAGATTTCCTGATATTTAAACCAGTGATTTTTTTACTCATTCGTCTAATCCTTTAGGTTTATTTTGCTTGCTGGATACAGATTTCCTGCCTTGCAAGCATGATTGGTTTTGTTTGTTACTAAAATAAGTGTCAAAAAGTGAAAGTTAGGGGCTATTTTATAAAAAACAACAAGAAAAAAACAAGATGATTATCCATTAAAATAAATGGTTGACTAAATTAAAAAATAAAAAAGATTTTTTTTTGTTGGCGAAGCAGTCTCTATCTGTAGAGAATAGATCGACTTTAAAAAGAACAAAAAAAGTGATGGGAAAACGACAGCGCTCTTTCTGATTAGATTGAGAAGGTCGCGAGAGTCAAAAAGGAATGGAGACTAGGAGAGTCGAACTCCTGAC
>CAYTIT010000162.1:0-3837 GCA_964437975.1 uncultured bacterium | reverse complement strand
AGGCAACTTGCAGCCAAGAGAGGGGGGGGGTTAAAGGGGAAAATTGACAGCGACCTTCTTTGAAGGGGGGGGGGAGATTGCGTTGGAAAAGCTTAACGACAAACGTTTGCAGCCAACATGAGAGGGAGGTGTCGGTAAAAGCGTGCCTGGACGTTTTGCTTCTTGCTTAGCCATAAAGCTGCACGTGCTGGCAGATGTATAGAGCCATGCTTGCCCTACCAGGTCTAAAGATGACCACATTGTCTATGTGGCGCTTTAACGCCCAGCAATTTACTTCAACGCCTAGCGCGTGGTGGAAGTCAAAAAAATTAAGCGCAATTGTCCTGCCTAAGGCGGTTTTTTCTTGGAAAAAATCCCTGAAATGCGCTAAAAAAAGACCCGCGCTGCGAATACGCAGGGTCAAGAGAGGAAAGCTTTGCGCCTGTAGTTCAATGGTAGAACAGTAGCCTTCCAAGCTATTAGTGTCAGTTCGATTCTGATCAGGCGCTTGTTTTTTTTATCTCTTTTCTGGTATCCTGTTTTTCTTTTTATTTATAAACCAAGACCGAAATTTCGTTTGCGTAAAACGAGATGCCGTCGTCAACAGTAGGGACAAGGCTTGGAACAGAAAGCACAAAATTTTTCCGTATCTATCAAAGAATTACTCGAATCTGGAGCGCACTTTGGCCACCAAAAAAGACGGTGGAACCCGAAAATGAAGCGCTTTATCTTCGAAGAACGAAATAAAATCTGCATTATCGATCTTTCAAAGACGATGCAACAGCTGCGCGCTGCGGTTGGAGTCATCGCAGATATTGTTGCACAACATGGTCGTATTTTGTTTGTTGGAACAAAAAAACAGGCAAAAACGGTGGTTCAAGAGTTTGCCGAATGTTGCGGGGAGTTCTATGTTTCCGAACGGTGGTTAGGCGGGATGCTCACTAATCTAACGACAATTCGCCAATCGGTCAAGACGCTTGAGCGCATTGAAAAACGGATTGCAGATGGAGGAAGTGGGCTGACCAAAAAAGAACTGACTTTGTTGGGCAAGGAAAGAGGAAAACTCAGCCGCAACTTGTCGGGGATTCGAGCCATGCGAAAGATCCCTTCTTTACTCGTTGTTGTCGATCCCGATCGAGAACACATTGCCGTTGCTGAAGCAAATAAACTGGGTATTCCCGTGATGGCGCTTGTCGATACAAATTGCGATCCCGATCCTATCGACCATATCATTGCGTGTAATGACGATGCATTAAAGAGTATCAAGCTCATGATTAAAACGCTTTCCGATGCGGTGGTTGCGAAGAAAGGGGAACTCGGCATTGGAATTGAAAAGAAAAGCGAGGCTCCTGCAAAAGAGCAGCAGGAAGAGGGTGTAGTAGAAGAGGAAGAGGAAAAAGAGTGAGTAGCCAAATAAAACCAGAAACAGTGATGGCGCTTCGTAAGAGAACTGGCGTCGGTATGAGTAAGTGCAAAGAAGCGCTTATAGAAGCTCAAGGAGATATGGAAGAAGCAATCCATATTTTGCGCAAGCAGGGGATGGCCTCTGCTGTGAAAAAGAGCACGCGGGAAACCAACGAAGGTGTCATTGGCATTGGAGAAAATGCTCAAGCTGTCTATTTGATTGAAGTGAGTGCGGAGACAGATTTTGTTCTGCAAAACGACCGCTTTAAAGAGTTTCTTTCTAATATCTGCGAGGAAGCACTCACAAGTGCGCCGGGATCTGTCGAGGAATTTTTAGAAAAACCCTATAGCAAGCAGCAGACGTTGAGTATTGATAAATACCGCGCAGAAACTGTGCTTGCGCTTGGCGAAAATATTCAACTCAAACGGATGTTGGATGTGAAAAAAGGAGCGGAACTTTCGGTTGGAGTGTATTCGCACATGGGCGGGAAAATCGTCTCTGTTGTCGTGCTCAAAGGAAGCAACCAGCATGAAACGTTAGCGCGCGATATCGCGATGCATGTCGCTGCTGAAGCGCCCGACTATTTGCGTTCTGAAGATGTTCCCAAAGATGTGAAAGCAAAAGAAGAAGAGATTGCCCGCAGCCAGCTCGGCAATAAGCCGGCCGCTATTCTCGACAAGATTGTAGAAGGCAAACTCAGGGCTTTTTACGAACAAAATTGCCTTGTTGCCCAAAAGTATATCAAGGACCCTGCGCAAACGGTTGCAAGCCTTATCGAGCAGGAAGGAAAAAAAACGGGTGATGATCTTCAGCTCGTTGAATTTGTGCGGTGGCAAATAGGAGGCTAAGTCGCTTCTATCTGCGGCGTTCACAGCGGAGTCATCAATGAAAAAAGCGGCTTATCGCCGAGTCCTTATCAAGTTGTCAGGAGAGTCACTTAAAGGGGAAACTCCTGGCGTTATTGATCATCTTGCTTGTGATTTTATTGCCGATGCCATTTTAGAACTTTATGAGCTCGGGATTCAAATTGGGCTTGTTATCGGGGGTGGCAATATTTTCCGTGGGACGCAAGCTCAAGTCTTTGGTTTCGCGCGTACGCCTGCAGACCATGTGGGGATGCTTGCGACAACAATTAATGGATTAATTTTAGGCCAAGTATTGTCGGTTAAAGGGTGTCGGACGCGTATCATGTCGGCTCTTAATTTTGATGGGATTGTCGAACCTTATAACTGGAGCCATGCGCAGCACTCTTTGGAGAAAGGACATATTGTCATTTTTGTCGGAGGGACAGGGAATCCCTACTTTACAACAGATACAAGTGCAGCGTTGCGCGCCAGTGAAATCGAAGCGCAAGTTCTTTTAAAAGCGACAAAGGTCGATGGCATTTACGATAAAGACCCAATGAAGTACTCTGATGCAGTTAAACTTGATAAGTTGACTTTTGGTGAAGTGTTGGCGCGCGATCTCCATGTGATGGATCAAACGGCCGTTGCAATGTGCCGTGCTAATCGTATTCCCATTCACGTTGTCAATCTGTTTTCAAAAGGAGCGCTTCTTGAGGCCATTTGTAATAAAACAGGCGGAACGCGTGTGACAGAGGTGAAAGAATGAACGAAGCAAAGGAAAAAATGGGCCAAATTGTTGCTCATTTTCGCGAAGAACTTGGACACTTGCGCACAGGGCGGCCGAATCCCTCGGTGTTAGACCCTGTAGGAGTTGATGTGTATGGCTCTGAGATGCGCATTCGGGATTTAGCAACAGTGACGGTGGCAGAAGGGCGGCAACTTGTGATTACCCCTTTTGATCCGCAAACAGCGCCGTCTATTGCCAAGGGCATTGAAAAGGCTAACTTGGGGATGCTCCCTATTGTTGACGGTACGATTGTGCGTGTCCCTGTTCCCGAAATGAACGAAGAGATTCGGAAAAAAATTGCGCGAGAAGCAAAGGATAAAGCAGAAAAAGCAAAGGTTTCTGTCCGCAATTGCCGTCGGGAAGCGAATGACGCGATTAAAAAGCAAAAAACGTCAGGCGAGCTAACAGAAGATGACCAAAAACGTGAAGAAAAGCGTGTCCAAGAGTGGACAGACCAGTTTTGCAAAGAGATCGATCATATTTACGAAGGAAAAGAAAAAGAAATTCTAGCGGTCTAGTAGAGTTGGCGCGTGGTTGCTAGAAAAATCAAAAAAGAGGAGCAGCAATTCTTGTCGCGAAAGGGCTCTATGTGTATACTAAGAGGGTCTTTTCAGAACGGCCCTTAGGATTTTATTTAAAGGACCTGTTTTGTAAGGCCCCATCGTCTAGCCTGGCCTAGGACACCAGATTTTCATTCTGGTAACAGGGGTTCGAATCCCCTTGGGGTCACATTTTTATCTGAGGCTTTAGCTCAGTTGGTAGAGCATCTCCCTTTTAAGGAGAGGGTCGTTGGTTCGAGCCCAACAAGCCTCATCTCTTTA
>CAYTIT010000161.1:0-3934 GCA_964437975.1 uncultured bacterium | reverse complement strand
TTAAATTCGGGCAGTGGGTTAAACCGTTTAGATTGATGTTTTTGCCGGTTAAAAATAGGGTTTTTAAATGTTTGCAGTATTGAAGCGCGTCTAAACTGGTGATTGCTTCCGATCTGAGAGACATGATTTCAACGGTTTTTAAGGCGTTTTGAGCTTGTTTCGAAGGCTCTTTTCCAGACTGAACTTCTATAAAAATTTCTTCAAAAGATGGGGGGTCTAATAGCGGAGAGACCATCCAGCAAAACGCGTTGAGGATCCCGTTCGCAAGATCGGTCATGCGGTTGTCGAGGAACAAGGTAAAGTTAAAGATAAAATTGAAGGGATTGAGATCAATCCTGGAAAAATTTATTTTCATGCTATGTCTAAAAAGATCTTAACCTATCTTATCACATTAAGATGATTAAATTCAATATTAAATTTTTTATAAAAAATGGAAGTTCACACAGTTTGCTTTGGGGGCTTTTTGGAAAGCTTGATATCGAACCTGATTCAAGACGTGGGAATGTTGCCACCGCTTTCTCTAGAGAAGCTAAGAGCTAACTGGAGGCGGTGTGCGCTTGTTCAACCTTGGGGTGAAGTGTACCGATTAAGACAAGCCCCCCAGAAAAGAGAATGAGGTTTTTGAAAATGTATTGCCCTTCAAGCGTTAATCCAAACGGAATCAACGTAAAACAGTCTTCGGGATTGGTGATAAGAGGCATAAAGGTTCCCGGAAATTGGAGGAAAAGGAGCCATAGGCCCCACCGCCGTAGCCGAGGACAAAGAAGACACAACCCGATGCAGATCTCCCACAAGCCCAAGGTCACGACAAACTCGTGGGTAAAGATCCAGCTTGTCGCATGCTCGACAAGTTCTTCTACAGGGCTGATACCGGCAACCTTGAGAATGCCGTACCAGAGGTAGATCCATGCGTACGCAAAGCAAAGTAGGCGCGGCGCTTTTTTTTGTAACAAGCGAGCTAAGCGCTTTTCAGCGCGGACATAGTTGTGCCATATCGTCATAAACGACTCCATTTTCCGTAACTAAAAAGTTTGGGTGCAACTTGTTTGCGTACCATTTCAATCAAAAAAACAGCGGCTCCAGGCAGTAGGCAAATGAGCCAGTCGAGAAGGGAAAGTCCTTTGGTGTGGAACCCTTTTTGTAACCAGGGAATGTACATAATAGCGCTGAGCAAAATCAGGGCAAGGGCACTATTGAGCGCCAACAAGCGGTTTTTAAACCACCCTAGACGTTGAATAGAGATTTCATCCGAACGGAGCTGCAGTGCCATGAGGAGCTCGAAAAAGACAATCGAGCAAAATGTCATACTTCGGGCCGTCTCAAGCTCTTTACGATCGAGAGCGAAGGAAAAAATGGCGAAAGCGCCGAGACTGAGCATCAGGGCGAGAAAAACCATGCGCAACACCATGCCTGGAAAAATGAGTCCAACGCGAGAGTCTCTCGGGGGATAAGTCAGTTCATCGCCGATTTTAGGTTCCATGCCAAGGGGGATGGCGATGATCGATCCAGTAATGAGGTTGATCCATAAAATTTGGAGCGGCTCGAGAGGAGATAGATGGTGTGTGAGGAAAGTGAGTAAGATGGTGGCGACTTCACCAAGGCAGGTCGTAAGCAAAAAAGCGGTGCTGTGGCGTAGCCGATTAAAAATGGTGCGCCCCTCTTCGATGCAATCGATGATCGTCGCAAAGTTGTCGTCGGTTAAAATCATGTCTGAGGCTTCTTTGGCGACGTCGGTTCCGTTGATTCCCATCGCAACCCCAATGTCGGCAGCTTCAAGTGCTGGCGCATCGTTTACCCCATCGCCTGTCATGGCAACGACGAGATGGCGTTTTTTAAGAGTTTCGACAATGTGGAGCTTGTGGGCGGGTTCGATCCGCGCAAAAACATCTGTTGTGTTTAAAGTGGTTGCGAGCTCGTGTTCCGTTAGAGTTGCGAGTTCATTTCCCGTTAAGACTTTGTCCTCTTTGATCCCGACTTGTTTTGCAATCGCTTGCGCAGTGATTCGATTGTCGCCTGTCACCATTTTGACTTTGATGCCCGCACGGTGGCAGGCGGCAATCGCTTGGGGAACTTCTCGGCGCGGGGGGTCGATCATCCCGACCAAACCTGCAAAAATTAATCCCTGTTCCAACTTTTTTTCGCAAAATGCGTGAGAAGAACATGGGGTAAAAGCTAAAGCAAGGACGCGGAGCCCTTGAGCTGCCATGTGATAGAGCTTGTCTTCGATCCAAGCGCGCTCTTTTTCGCCTAAAGGATGTAGCGCGCCCTTGTGCCAGCCGTGCGTGCAGCGGGCAACAAGCTTTTCTGGTGACCCTTTGATGAAGGCGAGGCTTTCGTGTTCCCCTTTGTGGAGCGTTGCCATGTATTGCTTTTCGCTGCTAAAGGGGATCTCTTTGGATCTTGGGAAAGCGCTTTTCAGTGGTTGGTGGGCGAGGTCAAAGTGGGTGAGGGCGTCGATAAGGGCAATGTCGGTTGGATCGCCGACATAGGAGGAAGAACCCTCTTGATGAGAAAGGGTCGCTTCATTGCACAGCGCACCAATCGTGAGAATGTTTTGAAGATCGGGATCGCTGGGTCCTTCAAAGGAACCACAAGGTGTGGCAGTTGTTTGATTCAGCTGGCCGCTTTTTTTATACAGTCCACAGATTGCTGTGACAGTCATTTGATTGACAGTTAACGTTCCTGTTTTGTCGGTGCAAATGACATTGGTTGACCCTAACGTTTCAACGGCGATCAGCTTGCGCATGATGCCTTTTTTTTTCGATAACAGGTGGACGCCAGAGGCGAGAACAATGGTGACTGTCGCGGGAAGCCCTTCGGGGATCGCAGCGACAGCAAGGGCGATACACAGAAGAAATAAATCAATCCAGCCAAGGCCAAAAAACCACCCAATACCAGCAAAAAGGACGACGATAATGCTGACGATAGCGAGCATCCAGTGACCTAGGGTACGGATGCTTTTTTGCAGGGGTGAAAGGTCTTTTTTGGCTGTTTGTATTTGCTCGGCAATAGCTCCAATTTCTGTTTGCATCCCCGTTGCGGTGACAGCAGCAAGACCTTTTCCATAGGCGACCGTTGTTCCCGCGTAGACCATATTGCGTCGCTCAGCTAAAGGGGTCGTTTGCGCTAACTTGTCCTCAGTTTTTTCGATCGGCCATGACTCTCCAGTTAAAGTTGCTTCGCTTGTTTGGAAATGAGACACAGAAATCAGGCGGGCATCGGCGGGGATAAGATCACCTGCTTCAAGTAGCAGAATATCTCCTGGTGTGATATTTTTTGCAGCAGTCAGGATGGTTTTCCCTTTGCGCTTCACTTTAGCTTGAGGTGGTGAGAGTTGTTTGAGTGCCTGCATCGCTTTTTCTGCTTTGGCTTCTTGAAAAAATGCAATGAGGACCATGACGGCGATGGTCACTAGAATGACCGATCCATCGAGGAGAGAGCCGAGGATAAACTTGAGTAGCGCTGCAGTTGAAAGAATCGCGACGAGGGGGTTGGCTAGCTGAGAAAAAAAGAGCTTAAAGCGGGAAAAGTGTTTGCGTTCTTGTAGTTCATTCAGTCCGTGCTTAGCCAGCCTTGCTTTTGCTTCATCTTGGGTAAGCCCATCTGAAGTGGCCTCAAGGGTGTGCAACGTCGCTTCTACTGTTTGAGCATGCCAGTCCATACTACGACTCTTTTCTTTTGTTTTAAACGCAAGTGGTGTAACTCGTCAACTCAAGGGTCGATCGATGGGGATTCAAGAGGTGGTTGTTTCTCTTTGCTACCATCTCCTACAGAGAGAGGCGGCATCGCCGATAAAAAAAAGCGCCGAGCGTTGGTTGTGTCAAAATTCCCGATTTTTAAATCAGTCATTTTTGATCGAAGATGTTCAAGGATCTTGGTTGTTTACCATTTGTTGTGTGTTCAAAAAAAGAGAAAAAATATTATTTCGATTAAT
>CAYTIT010000160.1:0-3987 GCA_964437975.1 uncultured bacterium | reverse complement strand
TACAACAAGCATACAATCCCGAGACAAATTATCATATTGTTATTGAGCAAATATATAATGGAGATGAAAAATGGCAATGAAAAATAGCAGTTAACGGTAATAATGAAGTCAAAAAAACTGTTAAAAAGACGGCTCGTAGAAAAACTGCTAAGAAGGCAGCTAAAAAAACGACCCGTAGAAAAACAGCTAAGAAGACGACGCGTAGAAAGACAGCTAAGAAGAAAACGACTAAGCGAAAAGCAGCTAAGAAAACGACTAAGCGAAAAACAGCTAAGAAAACGACTCGTAGAAAAACAGCAAGTAAAAAAACGACTCGTAGAAAAACTGCTCGAAAAACAACTCGTCGCAAAGTTGCTAAGAAAACAACGCGCCGACGTAGGAGAGCGACTGCAGCTTAACGTTTTATAACGCGGGAGGATCATCTCCCGCGTTATTTCTTGCCTTGCGTCTGATTGACATGGGCGCTAAAACGTTCCATGGAAGATAAGATCGGCCAGCGGTTTGCGCTCTGACGGGTGTTCTTTGTCTTGCATTTCCTTTGGAAGAGAAGCTGGATCTCCCGGTTTTCCGATTGCCGTCATGGCTTCGACTTGATAGTCGCTGGGAATGTTACATGCTGCGTACGCTTTTTCATAGTCAAAGCCTTGCATTCCGTGCACGCCATAGCGACGTGCGGCGCCTTCTAGCGATAGATTCTCCCAAGCGGCCCCGGCTGTAAAGCTATGCGTTGCAGAGGGTTTGCCATTGTCAAAATTCTTTTTTGAAAGAGTTAAAACAAGGACAGCGGCATTTTTACACCATGCTTGGTTAAAATCAATCAACAGATCAAAGAGAATCGGCCACTCGGGGGTGTCTCTTTTAACGTAGATAAAGCGCCAAGGTTGAGAGTTATAAGAGGAAGGGGCCCACCGCGCAGCTTCTAACAGGGGCATAAATTCTTCATCTGTCATCGGCTCTCCTGACATAGCGCGTGGAGACCAACGGTGTAGCACGAGTGGATGGATCGGATAGGTAGAGCGTCTTTGCGTCGGCTTGATAGGGGGGTAATCTGTCATGATAAAAACACCTCTTCAACCATTTTTATAAAAAAATTAAGAAGATTGTATTCGGTTTTTGCCTGTGCCAAGATCTCTATCTTGGTTACCGGCTGCTTCGCCGATAAAAAATCGCCCGAGCGCTGGCTGTGGCAAAACTCCCACTTCTTGAATCACGCTCGGTCAAGGCTATCATAAGGATCAATTGCCTGCAAACGGTTGTGAATAAACCGCGCGCTGATGATGGCCAAGGCCGCCGTACCGAAAAGATCACTTAGAAAGTGGTCGAGCAAGAGAGCACGGCTAAGAGAAAGAAGGAAAGCAGCGCCCATCAGCCAGGGGAATAGGCGGGGGTAGAAAATAGCCAAGGTAGCAGCTAAAGCAAAGGCCGCCATAGCATGGCCAGAAGGGAATGAATGAAAGTCATGGTCGAATCGGTGTTGATGACCGTTGTCTAGCCCGAGCATTTTAGGGCGAGGCCGCCCAATGATGACCTTGAGAAAGCGGACCAATCCCGCGGTGACAAATTGAGTAATTGTCATTTCAAATAAAGGGCGCAAGGCCACTTTGTCTTTACGGCTACAGTGTAAAACAAAAAAAAGCGCCGCAAAAAAAAGGGGATAGAGGGGGGAGATCACGTGTGAACAGAGCGTGGCCGGGAAGCGAAGAAAAGAGGTGTAAGGAGTGATTGCTTGGATAAGAGCGGTGTCGAAAAAGAACAAGCTTAAACAACCGAGAAAAAGGAAACTTAATGCCGCGATGAGGTCTTTTCTGGGAAAAGAAAAAGCAGAAAAGTAGTTAGGGCGATTCATTGACAGCATCTTTGATACGTTCGATGAAAGCGCGAAAAAAGGGAGTGTCTTTGATATTTTCTAGCCACTCATCTTGAAGAATTTCCTCGATTGGAGGTAGCCCCTCGAAACGGCGCGCTTTTTCAAGAAAGTAGCACGCCTTGTCGCATAAGTCCATGAGTGAGTAAAGACAAGCTAACGAGTAGTAAGCATGGACATTGCCAAGGCGCATCGCCTGGAGCAATTTGTGCTCTGCTTTTTGTAGGTAATAACTCATGTGATCGCTTGACTCGGCGCAACTCTCTCCGTAGTTAGCGAGGGCAAGGCCCCAATCGAGCAGGACCTGGTCATTGTCTCGGTTGCGCTGATAAGCGACATGGTAATGGTAAAAAGAGCGGCGAAACAGCTCGCTATTATAGGTGAGATGGGCGTAGTGGCTACAAAGCGTAGCTAACCTGTGGTGTAGATGAAGCGATTCGGGTTGAAGTGAGAGCAGCTGAACGGCGAGATCTAAAGCCTGGTGATAGTGTGTTTCGGAGTCAGTTAATTCACCTATCAAACTAAGAGCGTGCACATAACAAGTCAGCCACTGAGGACAGGGGTAGTTGGCATGTTGTTGCAGCTCAAAGAGCTGGTGCAAGTCGCCGAGAGCCGCTTCAACTGGTTGGGTATCTTGAGTGAGGTCACCATAATAGACCGAGGCACGGCTCCGCATGTAGATGTAATAAGGGGTCGGGTGAAGGTCGGCGGCGCGTTTAAAAAACTGGCATGCGCGTTCAAAACTCAACATATCGCCATCGAGTTGGCCGGCGGCAAAAAATCCTTGGCCCATTGCGAGCCACCCTTTAGCGTCTGTCCGATCGCGACTGAGCAATTCCTGGAATTTTTCGGTGGCTTGGTAGTACTCATCGGCTTCTTGAAAGTAGGCGCCCCGCGTCATGTGGATGATCCCTTCTAAGTAAAGGCTTTCGCTTGGGGTGGCTCCTAACGCTTTTCCCTGTTCGCTTTGATTGTGCGCTTCGCATAGCATCGAAAAATCTTCTGTTAGAGCGCCCAAATAGGCAAGTGTTTCGCCATAGAGGAGAACGAGAGGCAAATGGTCGGGCTTACTTTGGAGGCCGCGATGGCACTTTTTAAGACAGGTAGTGAGCTTGTTTGAGTCTTCTAAAATGAGCCCAGCGTCAAAGTAAAGGCGAGCCCACCGCAGCCAAAGACGCGAACTTTTAGGTGCCAGCTGGGCAGCTAACTCAAAGCATTCATTAGCGTGGGCAAAATGGTCCTCATCGAGAGTGAGAAGGTAAAGAGAGTGGATCGCCTCGCCGAGATAGTGCCACCCCTTGGCAGATGAGACAGAGACAGTGAGCGCCTTTTTATAGCAGCGGATGGCTTTGAGGAGAAATGAGGGGTGAAAAAGTTGTTTGGCGACTTGGAAAGCGGTGTGGCCATAAGCTAGCCAAAACTCTGCTGTATGATCTTGGCGGTAGGTTGTCGTTTTCCCAAAGGCATTGAGCGCTGCGCAAAAATCCGCAGGCTCTTTTGATTGGTAAGCAAGGCGAACCCAATTGTCGCCATAGCGCTGATAAAGTGTCGCTAGGCAATCAGAGGAGAGTTGTGTCTGAGGTAAAGCGAGAGCTTGGTCATATTTTTCTTTGGCATGGGAAAAGTAAGTGGGCTCTTGTTTGTCAACGCCGAGAAGGTAAAGGGCATATCCCCAAGAGTGCCAAGCGTTAAAGTGTTTGGGGTTAAGGCGCAGCGCGTGTTTAAAACGTTGGCAGGCCGCTTTAAGGGTCTTTTCTGTTTTTTCTTTTTCACCATACGCAAGTAGGGTCGAGCCCTGCTGATAATAGAGGTTGTCATTGTTGGGGGCGAGCTGAATGGCCATATCAAAAAAATGGAGGCCTAAATCATCTCCATGAAGAATGCACAGCTTGCCCTTCTCCATGAAAAGGGCGCTCAGCGCCGAATCACCTTGTTGATTTTCTGAGATCTTAGGCAGGGCAGGGCAGGGTCGCCGCCCTACATCAGGGAACGACGAGGGGTCTAGTGAGGGACGGGGCTTTTTAGCAGAGCGGCTTTTAGGCATAGGGTAACAATCACCTGTTTTGCGGCTCTGAGCAAAAGACCCTTTTGCAAGAACCAACCTCTGAGACGGCTCAGAGAAT
>CAYTIT010000159.1:0-4026 GCA_964437975.1 uncultured bacterium | reverse complement strand
CATCGCTTTTTAATCCAGTCTCCCTTAACCCGCGCCCCCACTTTAACTGCACAGTATGATACCCAAGTACTTTAGCTGGAGCGAGATCAAACGCAATACGATCGCCACAAACCCACACATTTTCAGCTAGCGCCCCCGTGTCGAGTGCGAAATGTTCATAACTCTTTTTTTTAGTGGTGCCTGGGCAGAAATAACATCGTTTAAAAAGGCGCGCATCAATACCCGCAAGCTCCATTTTTTGACGCTGAGTGCACTCATCTCCCCGCGTGACTAAAACCAGGTGGTGGCACGCAGCAAACCGGCGCAGCAAAGCTGGCGCTCCCGCTAGCGGAGCGATCGAGCGCCAACACTGCGGATCACTCAACCGCACCATCGCCGCATCGATAAAAGGCAACGGCACAGTATGACGCGCCCCAAAAAGGGCGAGCGCTTGACGCGAGCTCATACTCCTTGCATTCAAGTCGACTAACTCGCGATAAGCACACTCAAAGTCACCGAAAGCCACCCCTTTTTCTTCAAGAGTCTCTAACGCATGGCGCAAAGCAAAAGGGGTAATCGAGCCAGAGGTGTCGATTAATGTATCGTCTAAATCAAAGATGATCCACAATTTTCATAATTTCCTTTGTCATTTGCTCTGAGTGATGCCGAATCAAACTCCTTTTAGCGAGGATATCGACTTGGTAAGACTTTCCAAGTTGTCCGAGAAGAGGCGCTGAAATAATCCGCTCATCTTTCATATCATTCTCGACAAGCTCACCCTCTTCGGCATAGCGTTGAATCAACTCTGGGTCGGGACGTTGGCTGTTCACGAGAATATAATCAAAGACATCGTGCCCGATATAGCGAATCATTTCGCGGTGGTAATCGCTTACCTTAAATCCCGTTGTCTGCCCTTTGCGGTTCATCAAATTGGAGATATAGAGAATGGTCGCATCTGTTTGTCGAAGCGCATAGCTCACTCCTTTGATCAAGAGGTTCGGAATGATAGAAGTGTGCAGCCCGCCAGGTCCCATGACAATCAAATCGGCGTTCATAATCTCTGCAATCGCGTGGGAATTAGGTTGGGGATAAGGCTCTAAAAAAAGGCTGTCATACCCCTGATCGATTTTTTCCGATAGATAAATTTCCCGCTCACCTTCAAGGACCTCACGCGATTTTAATACCATTTTTAACCGGACAGGGTGGGTTGTCACGGGGATCACCTTCCCCTTGATGTAAAGAATGCGCCCCACCTCCTCGACGGCTTTTTCAAAACTCCCTGTCACCTTTTCCAGCGCCGAAAGCAACAGGTTGCCAAAGCTATGTCCTCCGAGGTTGCCATTTTCAAATCGGTAGTTCATCAAACTTCTCATCAACCGCGAGGAGTTTGATAAAGCGACAAGACATTGGCGTACATCGCCTGGAGGCAAAACGCCGAGTTCATCGCGCAAAATTCCCGTACTTCCTCCATCATCAGCCATAGAGACGATAGCCGATAAGTCGAGGTTGTGTCTTTTAAGTCCACGTAAAACAGTAAAGTTTCCTGTCCCTCCCCCCATAACAACAACTTTTTTCACGGCAACCTCCTTTTCAATCGATCGATTTTTTGTCTGATATCTCCTCCTGAAAAGAGGTAGGTCCCCGCCACAAGGTGATTTGCCCCAGCTTCAATACAAAGTGGCGCCGTCTGATCGTCGATGCCGCCATCGACCTGAAGGGCAAAAGGGGGAAGAGTTGGGTCGATCGACCCCCCTTCGCGAATCCCCTCTTGATCGCAGAAAGAGCGAATGAATCGAATTTTTTCCAACATCCCTTCAATAAAAGATTGACCACCAAACCCAGGGTGCACCGTCATAATGAGCACCTTATCGCAATAAGGCACATAGCGCGGCAACAGCGACACACTCGTTTCTGGACAGAGGGCCAGCCCCGCCTTGATATTGCACTTGCGAATGTAGGCGAGCGTATCTTCGACATCTTCTGTTGCTTCAAGGTGGAACGTAATTTGATGAGCCCCACTTTCGACCAACCTTTCGACGTAGTCAAAAGGTTGGTAGATCATGACATGGACATCGAGAAAAAGAGAAGTTGAGCGGCGAAGGGCGGCGACTGCTTTAGGGCCAAGTGTCAAATTAGGCACAAAGTGGCCATCCATAATATCGATATGGATGCCGTCGGCTCCCGCTTCTTCTAAGCGGCGTGCTTCTTCAGAAAGCTTGCCAAAATCAGCTGCTAAAATCGAAGGCTCGACATAAATTTGACCGGCTTGGGTGTTTTTTTTACTTTCTGCATTGGGGTTCACAGCGTAGGTTCCTCACGTTGATTCATCGCGCCTTTTAAGGCGCACAATAGCTGCGGCTAGCTCCTCGTCTTCGATTGGAGGCCGCCAGCTAAAATAGAAAAGCCGGGCGATAAATTTAAGGATAGAAGCATCTCCCTCCTTACGAGGAATATAGTGAAAGTGTACGTGCGGCACCGACTGACCACATTCGATGCCATTTTTTTGAAGCAAAAGGTAGGCCTTTGTCCCAAAATGCTCTTTAACAGTGCAGTCAACCTCTTTAATCACTTCAAACATGTCGACCATCTCTTCCGTCGAAAGCTCATCAAACACCTCGACATGCCGCTTGGGGATAATCAAACAATGTCCCGGGAAAGTCGGTTTATGCGTATAAAGTGCACGCGCCAACGGCGTTTCATAAAACGTTTGCTTATCCAAAACAGCTTGAGAACAAAACGCGCAGCCACTTTGGTCCTCCGCAGCCCTAAGAGCACTGGCAAAGATGCAGTAAAGAGCGACAACTTTCAACAACTTCATCATGCGCTTACCCCCTCGGTTTTATCCCGACCGCGATGCGAGTTTAATGGAAATCGACTATCTGATGCAAAGCTTCTTTAAAGTAGGTGCGTCGATCAGCCTCTTTTGCCATGAATAAATAAGCTAAAAACCACCGATCATCCCAGTGCACTTGAATCCACATCATGTCGGGAAGTGCTGCTCTCATTTGTTCAGTTAAAGCGACAATTTTTTCCCGAACATGTTTATCTTTCCACTCGGTCACACAAGCAACCATCGCTCCTTTCTCTTGGATCAGTCCCTTTTTTTTCTTTGGTCCAGGTGGCGTGGCAAGAGCGCAAAGAAAAAGAGAAAAACAAAGAGCAAGCTCTTTAGGCGCGACACATACGCGCTTTTCAACCGGTTGCAAAGAGTGGAAAAAGTGTTCGAGCAAAAGGCGCCGCCCTTTTCGCCCGACATGTTTGACAAACAGGCGAAAAGCAGCGCGTTGTTTTGCCATCATTCCACCATTGTAGTCGCGCACCGTTCCGAGCGCTTTTTCCAAGTGAAGCGCTACCGCCCGCCGCGCGCGGTAAAAGTCGACCGATTGATTTTCGCGCAAAAACCGCCCAATAGGAAGAGCGACTTTGACCACAATCGCCTCTTTCGGGTACTTTTTTCGCAACAGCCCGACCGCTTTTACGCGCTCTACTTTTGGCTTAAGCGGCGCTAACCGCTCAATGAGTGTCTCTACGCTAAGCCCCTGACGGTGCTGTACCCGCACAATAATCACAGTAAACAAGAGCTGTTGATCGACTTGCTGTTCAAACGAAATAACCACTTGCGGCAATCCGTGCACAAACCGCACCTCTTTTTCCAGCGCCACGATATGCCGCATCACCTCTTCCTCATTGCGCGGCATGAATAAGGGGTGGTGCAAATGCTCAATCCGCTCTTTGATCTTAATCGGCAGCTCCCGCCGCAACCTCTTAGCACAACCCTCAAGTGAGCTCGAAGTTATGTCCTGATCACAGGCGCACTCAACATAGAGAATTTCAAATGGATGGCTTTCCCCCTTATAAAAGAAAAAAGTAGACTCAAGTACTTTACATTGCGGCGCGCTGGCATGAAGTGCTTTAGCAAGGTGGCGTCGCCCAAAAACTTCTTGATCGCTTAACAAGGTAATTCCAATAGCGACCCCAAGAACACGCCTTACCCCAAACGGAAAGTGACAACGGCGAAAACCGACTTTAACCCGCAGGTGCCGCCGC
>CAYTIT010000158.1:0-4034 GCA_964437975.1 uncultured bacterium | reverse complement strand
AATGCGCGGCGTGATAAAAATGAACATTTCCGTTTCTCGATCGGTCATGACCGAGTTACCAAACAACTTCCCGATACCGGGAATTTCCCCTAAAAAGGGGAGTTTATTGTTGCTATCGGTCGCATCTTTGCGGCGCAAGCCACCCAAAATCACCGTTTCTCCATCGGCGACGCGGACGAAGTTCGTTACTTTCCGTCGCAAGACATTAGGGCGGTTGTTTTTCATATCGCTAGAAAATGTATCGAAGTTAATACTCGTTTCTAATGTCACAGAGTAACGCGAGTCGGTGCCTGGAATCGGGTCGTGAACTGTTGGCGTCACAACTAACGTAATCCCGAATTGCGCCCGTGAAAACGTATCTTGAAACGAGACATTACCTGTGCTCGTGTCGATAGGGGCAGCTCCCATGCTAATCGAAATTTCCTCTTGAATCGAAATCTCAGCAGCTGTCTGGTTTAAGGTGATCGTCGAGGGCGCCGCATTGATGCGCAGATTATTTTGGCTCAGCAAAAAGTTATAGCGGATATCAAAGGTATTCCAAAAAGAGCCTCCTGCGCGCTGCAAGATAAATTTAACAATCCCTTTTTGCCATAACCTTTGTCCTCCCTTACCGTTCCCTTTACCGGCGTTGACACCGCCGGCGTAACTCGGTTGGTTATAAGAAAATCCCGTTTTCCTTTGATGCGACGCTTCTGACCCCCAAGCAAGCACATCAAGGCCAAAGCGATTTTCATTTTCAATCCTCTTTTCAAAAAAGACCGCTTCGATCCGCACCATCTTTTTGGGAATATCGATCTTGCGCAACATCTCTTTGATTTTGCCGAGAGTATCGCGCCTAACCACCATCATGATTGACCCTGTCTTTGGATAAGGAATAAAGTTGGTCGTCTTCGCACTCCTTTTTTGATCTTCCAACGTCGACGAAACGACAGAAGGTGGTTGGTTGACCGGCGAATAAGGGGGCGGGCCATACTCAGGGCGGCGCAAAGGGGCTTTGGGATCAGCGCGAGGTTCAGGGGGCTTGCGCAACGAGGCCTCTCCTTCTACTTTTGAGTAGACAAGGGCGTCGTACACCTTTTCTAACGCTTCGGCAACTTCAATCGGGTCGCTGTGGCGGCAGGTATACCAAAACACCGTCATTTCAAGGGGATCTTCAATTTGACTTTCTGCTTTCTGGGCAATCCGCTTTGCTTGCTCAACTATCTCTTTTGGACCAATGAGGACAAGAGATCCTTGGTCTTTCAGGGGAATCAGTTCAAGTTCATCTCCTTCCCCTTTATAGCGGCCAATCCGTATCCCCCTTTTTTTTCCCTTAAAGTAGGCATTTAAGATTTTTTCCATCTCAAGAGGCGTTAACTTGCTCATAGAGATAATTTCTGAGACTTTTCCATTCTCTTTTTCCCAAATGGCGTCGTGCAAGGTGAGCAGTTTTTTGACTTCTTGCTTTGAAGCCACAAGCGCAATTTTATAGCCTACTTGATAAATAAACGAGTTCGCTTGATCGCGGAATTTATCGAAAAACTGGGCGACACCTTTCACCCTTTCTGGCGGGGGCGAAAACACATAAGCAATCCGCGTTTGATCAGCGACACGTGCGAGATCTTCCGGGCGCGTTAACACTTGGTCAACTGTTGCGAGCCCTTTTTTCAATAGATAAAGTTGTTTAGCAAAGGGGTTGATCTGCTTTACACCGACACCATTGTGAAACAAAATAATTTCGAGAAGCTCATTCCACGATTCGCGCGGTACAGGGACAGCCGAGTGAAGGTGGATTTTTTTGGCCAATAGCGTCGGGGGGATAACATAGAGATAGTCGCGCGAACCATATTCCATAATGAGCTGAGAAAGGGTTGTCTCTTCCTCATTCCAAAGCGCATAGCCCTCTTCTCCTTCTTTCAGCTCTTCAACGACTTTTTTGCGCCACTTGGTTTCGAGTTGTTCGATTTCGCTTCGCAGCTGATTCACTTCGGCAAGGAGCGACTTAAAGTCCCCTTCGTCTGTTACTTGTGCACAGTAGCTTGTGACAAGATCGTGCTTTTCGCTAAGCTTTTGACGTAAGTCGGAAAGCCGGCGGTTCACGAGGTGATACGACTCTTCCCCCTCACCACGGCTGTGATAACTGCTGATTTTTTCTTCTATTGTCTGGGCAAAGAGCTGCGCGCCGAAGTGGCCGACCCAACTAAAGCAGACGATGTTCGCTAAGATGCGTAGCCACTTCATTAACGCAATACAAGCTCCTTGCATGGGTGATGATCAACCTAGGTTCTGAATGCACCCTAAGTTTTAAGTCAAAATGAGAAAAAGAGTATATAAGTTTGTCTCTGACGAGTCAAAAAAATTTAAATTTTGAGCCGCGATCGGTCTCTTTACCTGCAAAAGGAGCGCGCGCGGGCATTCTCTAGCGATCAAGGCGTTTTTTTTTGATATAAGGCTTAGAAGTTTCTGACGCATGACGCGGGTTACCTGCCACACTTTTTTTCTCTTTGCCCTTAATCGGCACCCTCACTTTTTGCCGCTCTGTTCTGGCCGCATTAAAAAAAGTGCCGCAAAAAAAGGCCTCTTTCCCCTCTTTCCTCAACCCGTCAAAGATAAAAAGATCACCTGTGCGCTGAAAATCGAGCACAGCCTGCACCTCGTTTGCCCCTGTGAGTAGTTTCCACTCTTTACCTGTTTTAAGGAGCCAATCGCCTTCTTTTAACAAGATATTTTTTTTCCCAAGCCGACAGGTGACACTTTTTGCTGTCCGTTTCCTAATACGCGAAAAGAGCTCTTCTGGGTGGTACCTAAGAGGTTGATGTTTTTCGCATGTATGCCTAACCTCTTCTCTAGATAGCCCCGTCGCATCCCACAGCTCCCATAAAAGTTCATATGAAGAGAGGCGGCAAACACGCGCTAGCGGGCGTTTAAGCGTGTCCTCGCCTAACGCAGCAGCTTCCCAACTCTTTCCATTCCAACGAATAAAATCGCCTTGTTTCACGTAAAGCATCGCTTGTCCTGTCGTTGTCGGACAAGAAACCCGGTGACATGTGCGCACCCCTTCATAACTCTTTCCCCCATACTCCTCAAAAAGGACATCGACTCCCCACCATTTTCCCTGCTCGAGCGCAGCACGCGCCTGTGCGAATGCATCCGTTTCACTCATGCACACCATCGGTGCATTTGGTGAAGCAAAGGCGATTTCCCGACGAGCTTCTCGCTCTTCTGTCGTCACAGGATCGATCTGATATAGGCCGAGCTCAGCAACAACCTCTCCCTCAGATGACACCACCGGCTTTAACCAAAGAGCGCTGTGCTTTCCTGTAAACTCTAACTGCCCCGTTTGCGCAAACAGTAAATTTTTCTTTTCGTCTACCTTAGTCAGCGTAGAGTCTCCGCCCTGTAAGCTAATATAAAGGTTTCTCTCGGCTAAGGGAATATCGGGGCGTTTCCCCGCTTCTAAAAAGGCAAAACCTTTTTTCAGTCCCAGCGCCCACGTCTCTTCCAGCCGACTATCGAGTTGAAAAGCACCTGTTGTCAGCGTCAGCTCGAGACTTTTTTCTTCACTTCCCTGCCCCACAGCAGCGCGTTTGAGAATGCTACTATCCACCTCTCCTTCTTTTTCATTATTTAAAAAGCTTATCATACCCAACACCATCAGCACCCCACCTAACCATAGAGCGCTTCTAAAAATCACAATCATCCGATACAGGTGCCATAGCGTCACTGAAGAGAGAATCACAGCTTTTCCTTTGGTGACAATCCCAAACCCCTTAAAAGCGCCAGGCTGCTCATCCCGATTGCATTCGGTAGAGCCTCCCACATGCTTATGAGCGAGCTTTCAAAAAAATATACACGAGGTGTGCGTTCATCTCAATCCCCTAACTGGGATGGGACGCCCCGTATGTCCTTTTTAAAAAATGTCATCACGGGAATTGCAAAAAAAAGCCCTTAGATTTAGTTTAACAACTAGTAGGGAGAAAAAAAGCCTCTTTTCACCTCCTTGAAATTTTGAGGCGAACTCCTAAAGACACAAAGAGCGAGCAATGGATAATAAA
>CAYTIT010000157.1:0-4057 GCA_964437975.1 uncultured bacterium | reverse complement strand
CTTTCAAGAGGCGATTGAAAAAGGGCCCTTATCTATACCGATCGCGCTACAAAATAAAATAAAACATTGAACCCGATCTCAAAGGAGAAATTAGCACTTATTTTTTACGGTTGCTAAAAGCGGTTGTGAAAATTTCGGTTCACGTGTTAAAATGAGAGTCAAAACTTTAATTTTTTCCCGGTTTTTCTATGGATTATTACCAAACCCTCAATCTCTCCCGTTCAGCAAGCCAAGATGACATCAAAAAAGCCTACCGCAAGCTCGCCCTGAAATATCACCCCGATAAAAATCCGGGAGACAATGCAGCAGAAGCAAAGTTCAAAGAGGTTTCTGAAGCCTACGAAGTCTTAAGTGATGAAAAAAAACGCCAACTTTACGACCAATATGGCGCCGATGCCGTTAAGCAAGGGGCTGCGGGAATGGGTGGAGGCGCCCAATTTTCCTCAATGGAAGAAGCGCTACGCACCTTTATGGGGGCCTTTGGCGGAAACGGGGACAATATTTTCGACTCGTTTTTCGGCCAGGGCGTTGGCGGCGGAAGCCAAGCCGAGTATGCTCGCCAGGGAGCAAGTAAAAAAGCGCAAATTGCCATTTCTTTTGAAGAGGCCGCAGAAGGCGTCGAAAAAGAAATCGCCCTGACCAACTATGTCCAATGCGAAAAATGCGATGGGTCGGGCGCGCAGTCAAGTCAAGATATTCAACACTGTCAGACGTGTCAAGGAGCAGGTCAAATTCACCAAACACGCGGATTCTTTAGCATGATGGCAAACTGTCCGAGCTGTCATGGATCAGGCAAAGTGATCACCCGCCCATGCCAAGCCTGTCACGGTGCCGGGAAAACAAAAAAACGGTCACGCGTCAATGTCCCGATTCCCGCTGGCATCGATGACGGCATGCGTCTGAAACTTGCCGGTGCTGGCGATGCAGGAGAAAGAGGGGGCCCACCAGGAGATCTCTACGTCTATATTACAGTCAAACCCCACGATATCTTTAAGCGCGAAGACAACAACTTGGTGTTGCACCTCCCCATCAGCTTTGCCGATGCCGCGCTTGGCTGCAAAAAAGAGATTCCGCGCCTCCTTTCAAAACAATCTATCCGCCTCACGATTCCCGCTGGAACACAAACAGGAAAAGTGTTTCGCGTCAAAGGCGAAGGGATTCAGAATGTTCAGGGATATGGCAAAGGGGATCTTTTTGTTGAAACGATTATCGAAACACCGGTTAATTTATCTCAAAAGCAAAAAGAGTTACTCGCCGATTTTCAAAAAACGGAAAATGAACACAACTCACCCAAGAAAAAATCGTTTCTTGAGAAGTTGAAGGTTTTTTTTTAATCGCTAAGCAGTTGTTGCCAAAGTTTTCCTAACACTTCTTAACGGCGCCCTTCCTCTTCGTCTAAGCAACAAAGAGAGCTAAGCCTCCTTGCACATCAGAAAGAGGGTGCGCCTGTCCCAACTCAAGATCGCACGGAGCAGGTTGGTCGACCGATCGGCATGCCAAGAGGTGCTTTGCTTTTTGATAAAAAAAGGCCGTCATGTATTTACATAACGGCCGGGGACCAGACATTTCAGTCTGGAAAAGAAGGGGGAAGTTTGTTTGGAAAACGCAAGCTCTCTTGCTTTTTTCTCACTTACCTATCTGTGTACCACTTTCACTTTCTTTTTGTCTATATTTTTTTATTTTTTTTTGATACACCGATGAATCCTCCTCCGTCTACCTCAAGATTCAGTTGACGCGAAAGAAAATTGATTGGACAATGAGTTTATCATTTCAACCCACCTTAACACGGTTGTTTACCCACAGACTCTTTTTTTTATGCCTTTTGTCAACCTTGATCAACATTCTATCTACTACGAAAGTTACGGCACCGGCGACCCTTTACTCCTCATCGGTGGTTTCACTAACCACATTGCCATCTGGGAACCTTTACTTCCCTTTTTGGAAAAAAACTTTCGCGTGCTGGCCTTTGATAATCGCGGGGCGGGGCGCTCAAGTGCCCACCCTCCTTATTCTATTGAGCAACTTAGCAACGACACGATCGCGTTGATAGACAAGTTATCGCTCGCTTCTGTGTCTGTCATTTCGCTCTCCATGGGAACGTTGATTTTACAAGATCTTGCGCTCCGCTTTAGCAAAAAAATCAACCGCAGCGTCATGATTTCTCCTTTTAGCTTCTTGCCTGCAACAGCACATCTTCAAGCAAAAGCGCAGCTCAGCCTCCTTCAGGCAAAAGTTGACCCGGCTCTTGTCATGAACCTTCTTCTCCCTTGGCTCTACAGCTCAACTTTTTTAAGCGACCCCCAACGAGTCGACATTTTAATCGAGAAGATGAAGGGCGATCCCTACTTTCCCACTCAACAAGGGTACCAAGGTCAACTCGATGCCATGCAGGCGGCCGATTTTACCGATCAGTTGCCTTTGTTATCGACTCCCCTACTCCTGATTGCTGGAGAAGAGGATATTTGCATTCTCCCTGAAACAGCAAAAAAGATGGCGCACACTCTACCTCACGCCGACCTCCAACTCATTCCCCAAACAGCTCATTTACCTCACGTCGAACAACCCCATCTCGTCTTGCACGCACTTGCTTCTTTTTTTAACCTTAAAAAACCAGATGCCACGACAAACACTTAACGGAATTCAGCTTTATTACCATACCCAAGGCAAAGGCCCTCCCTTGCTCTTTCTGTCTGGATTTGGTAGCCACCACCAAGGGTGGAGTGCGTTTGTCGAAGCATTCGCTCCCTATTACCAAACGATTACCATGGACAACCGAGGCGCAGGTCAAAGCAGCGCACCGCCAACGCCTTATACGATCGACACATTAGCGCACGATGTCATCGCCTTGTTAGATCACCTCTCTTTAGCGCGTAGCGACCTTATCGCCTCTTCTATGGGAGCTGCTGTCGCGTTAACACTGGCTCTTCTCTACCCCGATAGAGTGAGAAAGGCTGTGTTGATTTCCCCCTTTGCTAAGCTTCCACTTGCCGCTCTATGTAAACTTCGCGCCATTGGCAACTTGCTCAAAGCAAACGTTCCCTTTGACCTTGTTGTTGAAACAGCGCTTCCCTGGCTTTTTAGCAATCAGTTTTTAAGCCACCACCACCTTATCAAAGCAAAAAAAGAGGATTTTCTCCGCAACCCTTACCCACAATCTCTGCAGGGATTTTTTGGCCAACTCAATGCACTAGCCTCTTTTGACCTCAGATCTCAACTCTCTTCCATTAAAACCCCGATGCTCCTTATTGCCGGAGAACAAGACCGCTCAACCCCCCTTGCTTGCGCCCAGTTTCTCAAAAAACACCTTCTGCATAGCGAGCTCGCTTCTTTCCCCCGCGCGGCACATATGGTTCACGCCGAACACCGCGCTGCCGTGATTGAACGCGCCTACACTTTTCTTCGCTTAAACAGAAGGCATGGTATGAGCACTACATCCTCCGCTTAAAAGAACAGGTTGGGCGCTCTACTTTTGATCAGTCGATTCACGCGGAAAAAATGGCTTTCTTTTTTAACTAAGCCAGAGGTTAAATTGACATCCTCTCGCACCTAAAGGAAAGAGATTCCTGAGAAATTATCCCACGAGTAGGCTTGCACTAGCTACTTCCTACTGGTTCCTGGTTCATCGAAGGTTCCAACGAACCTACTCACGCAGGCTAACACCCGATGTCCTCGGGCTAATACATTTAAAGCTCCCACGTCGTCTGCATTTGCCTTATGCCCACATGTGATACATGCAAATTGGGATTGGGCTTTGCGATTCTCTTTGGCTTGATGTCCGCAGCAGGGGCATGTCTGGCTTGTATAGTGGGGAGGTACTTTGACAAGCTGCCCTCCTAGTTCCTCAAGCTTGTAGTCGAGCATAGAGACAAAGAGCCCCCATCCCTGATCTAAAATCCCCCTGTTTAGGCCTGCCTTTGCTTTGACATGCTTCCCTGGAGATTTTTTTGTTCCCTTTGCAGACTTAGACATGTTTTTGACTTGCAATTCTTCAACGACCACCATAACGCTTTGTCTAAATCTCGAAGCTTTTGCTGCAAAGCTTGTGAAGGGGCTTCTT
>CAYTIT010000156.1:0-4097 GCA_964437975.1 uncultured bacterium | reverse complement strand
AAAGAGCGGGCACAATACCACCTTGACCAGGCTAAAAAAACACTTTTTAATCGCCTGAGCTCATATTTAGACTTAACTGTTTTAAAAAATATCTTTTTTTCCGACAAGCTCCTTCAATTTTTTCTGAAATTTCACCCCCACTTTGAGCTCAATGTTGACAAAGAAAGCTCCTCTTTAGCTGTTAATGGCACCACCGTCTCTGATGAAGTGAAACGGGACGCTCTTTTCACGATGATGTTAGAAACATCGAGAAAAAGTTTTCTGCTATTTAAAAATTTCAAGAAGGATAAAAATGCAATCCAGGAAGCCTTTAACACTCTTTTCATCAACGATCGAGGGTTCAAACGGCTGAAATCTACAAGATATTGGAAAAACCAACCTGTTTTTTTACTTCCTTATCAACGCTTCAATAACCGAGATTGGATTGCCATTTTCGAAAATACACCCAATGGGAAATGTCTTGCTCATGTTGCTCCCTCTTCTATTTTTATAGAAACCACCTCAGGATCCGAAAAAATATTTGGCATCCAAAAATTTAGCAAACTCAATTCGAGAATCCGCCATCATATTATTGATAACATCTCGCGTCTTTATCCGCGTTCTATCCTATTTGAACTATCTAGCCGACCATCAATTACCATTCAAATGAGAGTAAATAATAAAGGTGATTTATTAGAAGTTATTAGGTTAAAGCTTAAAAGCCCGCTTTTAACCTCAAAAAAGACAACGTCCTCTATTTCTCTCCCTCGCCAACTGATATGGGTTAACAATCCCACCCCACCTTCCAAAAATCTTCCACCTGAAAGTTGTGAGCTCCACACCAAAGCAAAAACGACCCTTTTACGTAACATTAAATGGATCAAAGAGTCCTCTCCTTCCACGGGTTCACTTTGGCACTTTTATCCAACCCAATTTAAGTTTCTCAGTGAAAAAGAGCAAAAAAAATTGTCTCAGCATGAGTTGAATCAATACAAAAGCAAAATTCCCCCTTCCTACAAAGCGGTCCGCGCATATTTTCATTATCTTCAAGACGTTCATGATTTTTTTGATGTCAAGGATCACACCTTGGCAAAAAATGTTTTAAAATATTTTTTCCGTGAATCGGGTTTATTTATCGATTTCTTTTCTGAATCAACAAAAATTAACAATAGTCAAGTCGATAATAGAAGAAAGGTTCATATTGAACAAAGCACCGATCTCGATAAATCTATTTTTAATTATGTTCGTACAGATGGAGTTCAGCACGATATTAAGGAAGCCCTTAAAACCAATGATAAACACATTGTTTTGTTTCAGATGGCTTCCCAGTATAACCTCACGGAAACAAGATGCGCTTATTTGCCTCGAGTTGGAGAGGCTGTCACCAACGCTTTGAATGATCGAACGCAAGCCCCATTAGGTCGTCTTGTAGATACCTGGACTTTTGAAGCTTGTAGTACTCTTGGAGGTCACCTTGGTTTTAATGGATTAAATAACGCTATCCCTTCAATAGGCAACCCTTCTGACCCTCGAAGCGCAGTCTATGCCGGCTACTTTTCCCCTGATCTCTACACCATTAAGACCTTCATAAAGAGCTTAAAAAAGAACCCTCAGTCGATAGAAGTTGCTTGCCATCAACTTAAACGGTCCTTTTTAAACGTCTATGTTATTTTGGCATCTACCCCTGCCTGGGTTCGCAAACCAGACAGACCTGCTTTGTTATCTCTTGCAAAAGCCCATTATGGAGACGAATTACAAACCCTTTGTTATGAGCAAATGTGGGGAGCCACCTTTCAAGTTCTTAAGTATTTTTTAGTCAATCATCCCGATAAAAAGGTCACTCTTAGACTCTGCGGTATGGGGTTAGACAGTTACCATAATAAAGAGGAAATCGCACAAAGCACGCTTAAAAAAAAGGCGTTGCAGTTTCAAAATAGTCTGCCGCCCGATATAAAGAAAAGAGCTGAAGTGACCCTTGTGAGCTTTAAAAACCCTTCACATCTTGCTAAAGAGCCAGATTGTATTGAGGCCATCGCTAAACAATTTAACCTCAACGAAAAGAACACGTCTTCAAGCGAGCAAGACGTTCCACCAAAAGAGCCTCTAAATTAACTGCTGCCCTCTTTTTTTCACTGCCTTTGGCTAAAGGGTAAGAAGGATGCGAAAGGGGGGACTTGAACCCCCAAGAGGTTTTACCCTCACTACCACCTCAAGGTAGCGTGTCTGCCAATTCCACCACTTCCGCTTAAAAAAGACAAGCGGCCTATCCATGCCTCAATTAAATTCTAAGACAAATAAGCCGCTATGTTAGAATAACAGGCTGACGAAGAGAATACTCGTTTATCTGATATCCAGGCAAGGATTTTTCCCATGAAATATCTCTTACTCGCATGCATTCACACCTACCGCTGGACGCTTAGACCCCTGCTTGGTCAACGTTGTCGGTTTTACCCAGACTGCTCTAGCTATGGTTTGATCGCCCTTAAAAAACACGGCGCTCTTAAAGGGCTTTTCTTGATTATCAAGCGACTTTTGAAATGTCACCCCTTCCACCCTGGAGGGGTCGACCCTGTTCCTTAGATCACCTCTGACTAGCAGAAGAAGCCTCTCTTTCTTCAGGAATGACGAGCATTTTCCCCGGAACAACAACATCTGAGCGCAAGCCATTTAGAGCTTTTAACCTCATTATAGGCACGCCGAAGTGGCGCGAAATTTTCCAAAGGGTATCGTTTTGCTGAATCACATAGGTTCTCATGCGAGCAGCGCCCGCGGAAATTTTTTCCCGATGCTCTTGACACTCTCCTCCCAAGCGTTTGAGTGTGTGCACAGACCAGCTCCGTATATGATCTGAGCGCAGACTGGTCTCAAGCCTAGTCAAAAACATCTCCACTTCAGGGGTAAGCACCTCGAAAGCATTGAGAAGACACTCGATCTCTTTATCGGTCAAATGGCGAAAGACCGCCTCCTTATCAAACGAAAAAAGAACGAGCCCCGCTTCTTGATCACCGCGCGCAAACAGGCGATGGAAAAAAGTGAAAAAAAGAGTGCTCGTATCGCGCGGAGCCTCTACCACTCCCTCATGTAATGCCTTTACCTCTTTCCAAGACACCCTGAGCAAAAAAGGCAAAAGGTCGTCACACCGAAATTTTTTCAGATGGCGCTTAAACGCCTGGTAAACTAGCTGAAATTCAGCTGACAAATAAAAAGCTTGCTTCAATGACGACGGCGCTTTTTCCGCGCGCGCTTGCAACGCTAAAAAAAGTCCTTCAGCTGTTAAAGGCCATCTCTCGTAGCGCGCGAAATCGCGTACAGCCGCTCGTTGATCTTTGCTTAATCCTGCAAAAAGGGTGACCACTTCCCACTGCCCTGTCTCCCTATGTTGCACAGCGTACGGGCGTTTCTCAAGTATAACCCCTGGAAGCGCTTGCTCCACCGCAAAAAAATGACGTTGGGCCAAGGCGGCAAATGCAAGATCGCAAACAAGCTGCCCTTGCTCAACAGAATCTTCATTAGAGAGATGTTCGGCAAGTTCGTCAAAAGAAGCTTCCAAATAAAGAGAAAGGAGGTCGTTAAGAGCAGGTGGAAGGGATAAAAACTTTGTTTTTCGCGTGGCGTGGCCCTGCTTGACGACACCTCGCGTCAGCGCGCGGTCACGCACTCCGAAATAAAAAAGGGTCGCGATAAATGCGAGATTTAACGTTAAGCTCGCAATGAGGAGATGCAACATCAACCGAGAGCGCTTTGCCTCTAGCCGGGAAAAATCCAACCTATCCATCATGGCTTCAACCATAGCCGGCCCCTATCATCAATTGCAAGTGCCAAAAAAAAATTCTAGAGACTTTGGGAAAAGCCTTTTTACACTCTCCCCTCTAAACCCGATGTTTCCACCTTCAGAAAATTTTTCGTTGGTTTTAGGCTGTTTTTTTTACCTTAGAAAGCGCGCTCTGGCACTTTCTCCTCGTCAAAAAAAACCAACAACACCTCAAAAATTTTCGCTCCACCTCCAAAAATCAGATGGCGAGAGAAGAGCCTAGATAGTGATGTCCATGCGATAAGCCCTATGCAGAGAATTTCCCAAGTATGTTATCCTTTGTCCTTCTTCTAACGTCCAGGTGACT
>CAYTIT010000155.1:0-4118 GCA_964437975.1 uncultured bacterium | reverse complement strand
TGTTATAATGGTAGTGCATTTGCTCTTCAGAAACAAAAGGGGCAAGTGCTTCCAAGTTGTAGGGAAGGTCGGGTTGACTAAAAGCCATGGTTATCACCTCTACAGTAATCCGAAAGATCGTTCCAGAGGCTCTACTCTAAACTACGGTGTCTTTTTATTGAAAGAACATTTTTATTTCTTTTTTTTCGCTGGAAAATAGCCCTTCTTGAAAAAGTTCGGATGGTTTAAATTAAGTCTGTCTATGCCGATCATGATTCAAGAATCAGTTGTTTGCTTTTTTGGAGCGCCGGCATTGGCAACATTCCCCCTTACTAAACCGAAAGGACATTGCGAAAAAAAATGAAGCTAAAACGCCTTGCCCTCTTTTGTAGCGCAGTGATTCTGACGTTTTTTTTTCTTATCGCCTATCTCGTTTACCTGAACTCGAGCTTAATTCTTTCCAAAACCCTATCGAACACCACTCAAACTCCTGTCACGGTTGGCGCTATCGGTTTTCTCCGCGATGCATTTACGATCCAGCGCCTTGTGATCAGCAATCCGAAAGATGCCTACCTTCCGACTGCTTTTAAGGCTGAAACAATTAAAGTCAGCAGTGCATACACCAGCTATTTTAGACAGACAGTTGTAATAGAAAAAATCGAAGTCGATGATGTTTTTTTAAATATCGAGTTTTATACAGAAGACAAGTTAACAGGCAATTGGCAAGCTTTATTTGACAACATGGGGAAAAGCGATCAACTCATGAAAAACAACCGCCAAACTCTGATTAAGCAATTGGTTTTGCGTAATGTCCAAGTGAATCTTATTTTGGCAGGTGGAAAAATCCATCGCCTTTCGCCTATTGATCAGCTAGAGTTCGAAGGGCTTTCTTCAGACGAAGGGTTTCCTGTTCAGCAAATATCTGAAATCATCGCAAAAAAAATGATTTACTCTGTCCTTAAAGAAGAGGGGTTAAATTTAATCATCAAAATCCCCCTAAAAGTGATCAAAAAGCTTTGTCCTTTTTTGCCATGACGGTGAGACTTAAGCCTGATCGGTGTCAACAGCCGATCTAACGAATAGAGCGGATGAGGATGGTCTTTCCCTCTATCAGCGATGCTTCTTCGACAACAAGTTCAAACTCTTTTTCACGCACAGCCTCGCCCCGATCAGGGCGATGCCCTAAGCGGCGCGCCATGAATTCTTCGAGCGTCTCGTCATCTTTGTCACCTAATGAAATCCCCAGCCACAGCTTGAGGTCAGCTAAGGTGGTATCGCCGGGAAAGGCCCGATCAATCACGACCTGCTTGTCCGAAGTGCGCACTATTTTTTGCTTGCGCCACTCGTGGCGGTGGCCAAAAACTTCATCGACAATGTCGTCGAGAGTCAAAATGCCTACGGCACTTCCATGCCGATCGAGAATGACGGCAAGGCTTTGGTTGTTCCGTTTGAACTCTTTGATAATTTCAAGTGTTGAATTTTTTTCTGTGATAAACCACGGCGAGCGCGAGTGGGCTCGAATGGGTGTTTCCCCCGCTAAACGCAATAAATCGCGCGGGTAGGCGACGGCGACGATGTTAGAAGGGTCGCGGTGGTAAACTAAGGCGAAAGGGGCCGCTTCTAGCTCAAGTGCGCAGCGCAATCCCGCGACCGTAGCGTCAGAAGTCACACATTTAAATTCACTTAAGGGGCTCATGACGTCGCGCGCGGTTTTTTCTTTCAGGGTAAAGAGGTTGACGAGGATGGGATTGTAGTTGTCTTTCCCTTCAAAAGAGGAGGCTGTCTCTCTTGCTTCAATCGCGCGCTGCAATTCATCACGCGAAAGATAAAGTCCCGAAGAAGCCGATGTTTTCAAGATGCGGTTGACAAGACGACACAAAAGATCGAGTGCGTAAATGAAAGGCGACAGAATAAGAGAGGTTAAGTAGATCAAAGGAATGCCTAACATAGCCACCCGTTCGGCATAGCGCCGCGCGGCAAACATGGGGGCGAGCTCTGCAAAAATAAGGACGATAAAAATCTGCGAAAGTGGTGACCAATCAGGGCTCAGCCCAATCGAAGCGGAAAAGCGCCGCGCACACTCTGACCCGAATTGCATCGCCGTATTGACACCGATCAACGTCGTTCCAAACAGGCGAATAGGGTGGTTGAGTAGGCGCATAAGCCAAAGGGCCCGCCGGTTATTTTTGCCGACAAAGTACTGCAGCCGAACGCGATTAAATGAAACAGATGCCATCTCTAACATCGAGTAAAACCCGTGAACCATGACGGCGACAACAATGAGCGCTAAGAAAAAGAGCCATGACTGCTCCACACTATTTCTCCTATTTCCGTTTTTTAGGTGGCTTTAAAGACCGAATATAGACGCGGCGTACTCGGTGGCTGTCGGCTGCCAAAACGTGAAATAAAAAGCCGTGCGCGGTGTACTTGGCGCCGCTTTTGGGAATATCGCCAAGCTGTTCTGTGAGCCATCCGCCAATTGTCGCCATTGCATTCGGGCTTTCTAGGTGCACGTCGAAAATATGCTCAAACTCGCTCAGTTCGAGTTTTCCGCTCGCAATTAAAATATCTTCTGACGCCCGCGTGTAGATCGGCTTATCCGAGCGCCGGTCTTCGATTTGGCCAACCACCACCTCGAGAAGGTCTTCAAGGGTAATGAGCCCTGAAATCGATCCATACTCGTCGACGACAATCATCATCTCTGTTTCTTCGCTATAGAGCTGTTTGAGCAAAGCCCGTCCCGGCATGGACTCGGGAACGAAGTGGGGCTTTTGTAAAAAGGGGATGATGTCATGCGACTGTTTAAGGTGTTCTTTATGCAAGAAGTAACCTGCACTCGTCGCAATGCCTAACATATTTTCAAGCCCCCCGTTACAAACAGGGACCCGACTGCACTCTTCATCGACAAAAAGACTCATCAACGCTTCAATAGGTTCATTGAGATTAAAGTAGCGAATTTCTTGGCGCGGGCACATCATCTCTTTGATCAAATCTTCCTCTAAATTGAGATACCCTCTGACCAATTTAGCTTCTTCTACGTCAAGTGCTCCTTTATCTCTAGAAGCGCGTAAAGCGTGTTTTAATTCTTTAACCGAGATCTCTTTTTCCCGCTGCAGGTAAAAGAAAAAAACGCGCGAAACCACGCTTGTGATTTTTGTCAAAAAGGAGCGTAGGGGGCGAATCACTGTTGCGATCACTTGGATCAAAGGAGCGGCGTAGTAGGCAATCTTCGCGTTTTTTGAGTAAGCGATCGATTTTGGAAGGACTTCACCAAAAATCAACGTTAATCCAAGCGGTAGACCGACTGTCAATCCCCACCCTGAAAAGGTACCAAAAATTCCCGAAACAACGTTTTGTACGAGGAGATTCATCACAACGTTCACCATTAAAATGGTGACGAGAAGTTCCCGCGGCTTGGCTAGCAACTGGGCAACGAGTCTACCTCTGGGGTCGTCTCCTTTCCTGAACGACCGCACTTTCATTGAAGAGAGGGAAAAAAGAGCCGTTTCGGAAGCTGAAAGCCACGCTGAAGATAAAATTAGAAAGACAAGAAAGGCAATGAGCACCTTCATCCCCTCATGGTTTTTGCTCGATCCCTCGGTCTTTATTTCCCTTCAAGGGGGAGCGATGAAAAATGACCTTCACCTCTCCCGGCTCGATAACGCCTAGCCGCTCTTTTAACGCGAGCTCAAGCGATTCGGGATCTTGGTAGCTGTTTGCACGCAATGTCAATATTTCTCGCAGGGCGAGTGCGCTCTTTTTTTCGCGCTGCAACTTAGCTTTTTGCTCCCGCAACATAGCGAGCTGCTCTTTTTTTTTGTCGAAGCTGTGGAGATAGGTTATCCATAGCGCTGTTAGAAAAAAAGCAACCCACCAGTTTTTTAAAAAAAAGCGGTATCTGCGCAGCTGCGTTAACGCGCTTTTGCTCATCGGGGGATTGTGATTCCCGTTTGCTTCATATATTTGCCTCCTCGATCAGCATACGACACTTCGCAGACCTGGTTCCCCTTAAAAAAGAGAATCTGTGCAATCCCCTCATTGGCATAAATTTTTGCGGGCAAGGGTGTTGTATTGGAAATTTCAATTGTGACATACCCCTCCCATTCGGGTTCAAAAGGGGTGACATTCACAATAATGCC